>NZ_JAUBTS010000015.1:38090-107456 GCF_036705105.1 Microcoleus sp. B9-D4 | reverse complement strand
ATGCCTGTTCCACAATTCTCAACAACAGGCAAGATGCCTGTTCCACAAAGAGTGAATCTGCTTGTGGGGTGGGCATCTTGCCCGCCCGTACCATTCTCAACAACAGGCAAGATGCCTGTTCCACAATTCTCAACAACAGGCAAGATGCCTGTTCCACAAAGAGTGAATCTGCTTGTGGGGTGGGCATCCTACCCGCCCGTGAAAAGCTTTTAGTCCCTAAACAAATAATTCGCAACAAAAATCCCCCCCTTTCACAAGGAGGGGTTAGGGGGGGTTCTGCGGTAACAGTAGCCGTTGCAGTTTCCCCGATCGAGTATCTGGAATATCT
Organism: Microcoleus sp. B9-D4; assembly: GCF_036705105.1. Lineage (NCBI taxonomy): Bacteria > Bacillati > Cyanobacteriota > Cyanophyceae > Oscillatoriales > Microcoleaceae > Microcoleus > Microcoleus sp. B9-D4. Next base: position 107,128 of record NZ_JAUBTS010000015.1, on the reverse strand, counting down.
GGGATAATGTACTACTGAGACAAAGTATTGGCATTCACAAATCGACCAATCAACCCAGAAACGAATGACAACACAATGGAACCCAACAAAGCCGGCCAAAAACCGTTAACCGCAAAGCCGATATTGAACGCACCCGCCAACCATGAAGCCAGGGAAAGCGAAATTGCATTCACAACGAATAAAAACAAACCTAAAGTAATAATGGTCAAAGGCAGCGTCAGCAATGTAAGAATCGGTCTGACAACCGCGTTCACCAATCCGATAACAACAGCAGCCAGCATCGCCGCCGGAAAGCTAACCACCGCAATACCTGGTACAATGTTAGCGGTAATGACCAGCGAAACTGCAGCTACTATCCAAGTTAAGAAAAAACTTAGCATATCTTTTTGTCCATCTCCATCACTATTAATTAAGATTTTAACTGTTTAGTCGATCGACCAAAGTTCGGGATACACTACGAAATACCCACCTTGCGAGAATATCAGAATTATGAAACTCCGGCAACTAGCAGCATTCCTTTTGGCGCTAACTATCTTCATCCTGCCGCAGCCAGCCCAGGCTCAATCTAAATATTACGCTCCGCCGTTGTCCTTTAGCAACGCCGAACTGACAAGACGCGATTTTTCCGGTCAAATGCTGCGGGCTGCTGAGTTTTCTAACGCTAATATGGACTTGACTAATTTTTCTAATGCCGATTTGCGGGGAGCAATTATGAGCGCTTCGGTGATGACTGAGGCGAATTTGCACGGAGCAAATTTAACTAATGCAATGATTGATCAAGTTAAATTTACTAAGGCTGATTTAAGCGATGCCATATTAGCAGAAACAATTTTGCTGCGTTCTACTTTTGAGGGAGCTGATATCACCGGCGCTGACTTTACTGATGCAATTATGGACGGATCACAAGTTAAAGAATTGTGCACAAAGGCAAGTGGGATTAATTCTCAAACTGGGATTTCTACTCGCGATTCCTTGGGATGCCGCTGATTTATTTTATCATTCCATAATTTCAATTTCTGGAATATTGATGAGGGGGGGGGCTAGAAGCCCAACCCCTACTCCCCACAAAATCAATACACAAAATAAATTTGTTTGTGGAACAGGCATCTTGCCTGTTCCGGGCTAGAAGCCCAGCCCACAATCAATAAATACACAAAATAAATTTGATGGTGGAACAGGCATCTTGCCTGTTCCTGATGCCATTGTCATCTTTTTAGGGCGGGCTAGAAGCCCAACCCCTACTCCCCACAAAATCAATACACAAAATAAATTTGGTTCTTCCTTACTTGGTATGCTAAACTAACAATTAAAGTGCCAAGTAAGGAAGAACCTGTAGTTGAAAGCATTTATATACCATCAGATTAATTTTTTTTGCGCTAGAGTTTGAATCCAAGTAAGTGCGACAGCCGTTACAGTAACAACTAAGAACGTTAGCAAAAAATAAGCATTTGGGAATATCTTCGCCCAATAATGCAAAGCAAGTATATGCCACAAATAAATCCACATCGAATTAGCGCTGACAAATACAATGGAATCTACTACAGTTTTCTCTTTAAACAATATTAAAATTTTATCAACAAAGTTGTACAAAAATGTTGAAATCCCTAAAGCGTAGGACAAATAATAAAGTCTTGGTGGATATTTAAATTCTTGCGTAGAAATAAAATGTCCTAAAGTAATAAAACTATTGAAAGAAAAAGCAACAAAGATTCCTAAGCAAAGAATAGCTATCATCAATCGTTCACGTTTATTTAGTGTGTGAAGTGCCATGCCCAGTCCAGCCAAACATCCGTAAACGATTGCGTACATAAGATAATCGTTAATCACTACGGATAACCAAGGAATGGCTATCAAATATTTTGTGAGGGTAAGAAGACTTAATTCGTACAGCAGGTATATTCCTGCAAGGATACCGAGAAAGTGAGTATTGTTAGGAAGTCGTTTGTGGAGTTGGTAAATAGCTGGTGAGACAGCAGCTACTAAAATGAACACTTTAATTATCCACACGTATCCAATACCATCAAGCAATAAGAAACTTCTAACGACTTGTCGTACTGTGAACGGAAAATGTTGCCCAGCAAAATGATATATGCCGTAAGCAGAAACAAAGAAGAATGTGAGAAAAATCCACACTGGTGGGACTAATCGCAAAACTCGCTTTTTTAGATAAGTTCCATAAGACAACGGTTTCCTTGTAAAAGAATGATAAAACAACGTACCCGAAATGATTACCATTAGCGGTACATCAAAGTTTCTTAGCTGGAATATTAACTGAGGAGGATTGCAGTGAGCAAGGATTATGCAAAAAACTCCTAGTGCCTTCAACAAATCAAGCCGGATGTCTCTATTCACTTTCTTGTCCCGTATTAAACTCCAGTATAATACCAAGTTGGCTAGCTTAGTATTGTTACTTTTTTGTTACAAGTTGCTGAGCCATTTAAATCCCGTAGCGCCTTTGACTATTTGTGGGTTGTTCATCAACCAATTGCATCGTTTAACTAAAATATTCTCTAACTCGTCTAGATCGTTAAGTGGTTTAAATGTTTTTTATATCGGGGTTATCTATCAATAGTCCGGACAGTTTTCAGTCACTAGCGGCCTAGTGCGGGTTTCAGCCTTCTCAGTTAGGTCAAGTGCTAGCGGTAGAATGAGGGTTTCAGCCTCTGTCTCAAAGACTGTCCGGAGTATTGATCTATACACCAGTCAACAAATTTTTTGGCTCTTCAGTAGTTAATATGCTAAATCAACAGCTAAGCCAGGAAAGAAAGACAAATGAGGCTAGCAAAGTAGTTGGTAGAGTCATTACCGGGGTTGACAGACGGAGCTCATTTATTATTAACTATAAGCAAAAGCTAGAGGGGTTAGGTGAATTGAACAGCCATGAGAACAAAAAAGGAGATAAAGTTTTTAACAAAGCTGTTGAATATAGAGGGAATAAAAGTAATCTCACATCGTCAGCATGAAGGGATTGGAATAATTTTGCAGGTGGAAGGAATCGGTAAGGAAAGTAACTGCCCACGTTGTGGAAAAAAAAGTCATAGATTACATCAAAATCATCGAACTAGCGTCAAAGATTTACCTTGGGGAGAAAACTTCGTATTTTTAGAAATCAACAGACGACAGTTTAAATGTGAAAAATGTGTCAAGCCATTTAGTGAAGAGTTGGAGTTTGTCAGAAAAAGAAGAACCTATACGAAACGGCTAGGAAGAGCAATAATCCAAGAAGTGTTAGAGAACGATATCCACAGCGTAGCGAAAAAAGGGGTGGTGACAACAGAAGAAATAGAAAGGATGTTAAAAGACGCATCGAAAGAATACTTGAAAGCCAAGCCTAGCGAGGTGAAGAGATTAGGGATAGATGAAATAGCTGTAATTAAAGGAAAAGGAAATTACTGTGCAGTATTAATAGATTTAGAGAAGTCTAAGTTAATTGGGATAATGGATAGAAGGAAACAAGAAGAAATTAGGGAAGTGCTGCTCGGATGGGGTAAAGAGATATTAGAGCAAATAGAAGAAGTAAGTATAGATTTGTGGAAAGGTTACAGAAATCTAGTGAGAGACTTGATGCCAAATGCTCAGGTGGTCGCCGACAGATTTCATGTAATGGCACAAATAAATAAGGAATTAGATGCCCAAAGGAAGCGAGAGAAGAGACAGGTAGAAGATTTAATTAAAAAAGCAGAATCGTCAGAAGAGAAAGCAGACCAGGAGAAAATTTTAGAAGGATTGAAGAAAAGTAAATACGTGTTATTGAAGAACGAATCAGATATAAATGAAGAGCAAAAAGCTAAACTCCTGCAAGTTAAAGATGTATCTTCTACTCTCAAAAGTATGCAGGAATTAAAAGAAAAAATTAGAAGGATTTTCGAGCAGTCTAATAATTGGTTGGTCGGTTTGTTGAAACTGGGAAGATGGTTGTTAGAAGCTAAAAAATATTTTCCCGATAGTCAGAACACTATTATTGGTTGGCTAGATGAGATTATTGCTTACTTCGATTATAAGACTACGAGTGGTGTTGTCGAAGGAATCAACAATAAACTCAAGTTGATTAAACGTTCTGCTTACGGGTTTAGAAACTTTGAAAACTTTCGAGTTAGATGTTTGCTTACTTGGCAGTTTGACTGTTAATTTAGCATACTAGCTAATGAAGAGCCATAAATTTGTTTGTGGAACGGGCCGGAGAGCCCGTTCCTGAAAGCTTGCTTAAACCAATTTACTAAGGCTTTGCTTTTTTCTGAGCAGCCGCATAATGCTCACTCATTAACTGATTAACTTCTGGATTGTAAATCCGCAGATAATTCCAGTAATTCTCAAACACCGACTTCACGTATCCTTTCGTTTCAGGAAACGGAATCTTTTCCGCAAAAGCATCCGGGTCACTAAAATTAAACCTCTTCAACCAATCTGCTACTGCATTCGGCCCGGCATTGTAACTCGCCACAGCTAACATCGAGTTATTCTTGTACTCGTCGTGAGTGTGATCCAAATACCACGTACCAAGTTTAACGTTGTCGTCCACATTCTCCAATGAATACTTTTTGAGGCTGATTTGTTGAGCAACCCAAGCTGCTGTTTCCGGCATTACTTGCATTAAACCGGTAGCGCCAACTGATGATTTGATGGCGGGCATAAACCGCGATTCTTGCCGGATTAAGGCTGTTACTAATACTGGATTTATTTGGCGCTCTTGCGACCATTTGACAATGGTTTCTAAGTAAGGAAAAGGATAAAGTGCTTGCCAATAAATCGGTTGCTGTCTGAGTTCGAGGTATTGGGTTCTATCATCGGGTTTATCGCGCTGCCGCAAACTCCCAACCATCCACAAACCGTCTAAATTGTCTCCGACTGCTACTCGCATTAAACCGTCGGTAAACTGTTCGGCAATACTTGGTTCTACGCGATCGATAAATTCTATTTGCCACAGCGTCCAAGCATCTCTATCTTGACCTAATTGATAGAGTTCTTTCAACGCAGGAGAACCTGCCATTGGTTCGGGGCGCTGAGGCGGCCGCACTACATTGGGAGACAAATCTCGGACTGTGGTAAAGTCGCCGACTGGCCAGCCGAGAAGTACAGCCGATCGCCACGCAAAATATGATTCTGGATAGCGTAAGATCGTGTAGTCAAATGCAGTCTTGGCGTCTTGTTGGCGGCCGAGTTGCTGTGCCCATTTCCCGACCCAAAATGCTGCTTCTGGAGCTTGTTCGCTGTCGGGATTGTGGGTGGTTAATTCTCTCGCCCACTGCCAAGCTGATTTTAAATCTCCGCCTTTGGCAAACTGCTGGGCGATCGTCCACCGCAATTCCCCTGCTTTATCAGAATTATTGTATTTTGTCAAGAGCAACTTCCGGGTATCTGAGGCGGATTGACCACTGCGTGCTTTGTCAAGAAGTTGGGATTTATCTAACAAAGCTTCGGGGGCATAATTGGGGAATTTGCTAATAACTCGATCGAGCAAAACGATCGCTTCTTTCGGTTCGCTCAGCCGCGATAGCCGAATTAAACCCAAACCAGTATCTTCGGCATCGGGAAACTCGCGCACTAATTCTTGATAGGCAATTCTCGATTCCGGGATTTTTCCGTCGAGCCACAAACCGCGAGCTTTGCGGTAAAGATTTTTGGCGTTGCGGGGAGCTTTCCCGTAAGCAATAGCTCCTTTGCCATAATCTTGTTTTTCCCAATAGCCAAAGGCAATTTCTTCCCAATCTTCCGGTTTCAAACCGGCGCTGTTTCGCTGCACCAGTTGTTCCAAAATTGTCCCGTAATCTTTGACATAATGACCGTGTTTTGCTACGAGCAGCATCAACTTCGGCTGATTGGGATTTTCTTTTAACTTGCGGAGGGCAATTTCTACGCTGCGGGGATGAGCGGGAAATTCAGTAATTGCCTGTTGCCAATATTCCGGTTTTGACTTGCCTAAAACATATAAAGCTTCCGCTGCTACCGGGTCGCTCGGATAGTTTTTGAGGAGTTCCTCCCAAGCTTTTTGAGTTTTGCCTTTGTCGCCGCTTAATTGGTAAGCTTGCGCCCTTTTTAGGGCAATGTGAGCAGCTAAAACCGGATATTCTTGTTCTAATTTGTCCAATAACTTTAATGCTTTGGCCGCATTTCCTTGCTGAATTAAATCGCTGGCAAGCAGGTAGCGGGCGCGGCTTTGAGGGGAGATTTCCTGCTGCGGGTTCGTACTTGCAGGCTGACTGGTTGCGAGTTCAACTAATTTCGCCGATCGCTCGCTCGGTGACAGCGACACCAGCATCTTGACTTCCGATTCGGAATTCGCTGCATTCACGGGCTGCTGAGCCTTTTGGATCGAGCCAAAACCCATCCATTTCATCGCAGCAACCAAAGAGCCGATCGCAATAACGCAAACTGAAACGCTGATTAAAACAGAAAATCGGGCCCGGCGTCGTTTTAGCATGGGAAAATTTAAGAGAATAACAATAGATAACCGATCGTTTGTCAAGAGCCATCACAGGCAGGATGGGTGTTCCACGCCATCACAGGCAGGATGCCTGTTCAACGAGAAATAAATGTTAATAGTGGGGCAAAAACGGACAGCCGACCCCCAAACAGATGATTGAGATTGGTGGAAGATCCGATCGCAGGGGGACTTGGCTGATATAGTAGCAGAATTTATTTTGATGTGGAGCCGAAAATTTGTGCGATCGATCTATTTCCCCGCACCAAGAAAAAAGCCCAAACCACCCAGTACAAAGTACAATCAAAAATCTAAAATCTAAAGTGTAAATCAAAACATGGAATTTCTAGTCACCGATACGCCCCGCTCTGTTTGGACAGGAGACGCCCTGGCAATTGGTCTATTTGAGGACGGCTTGGAACTCACGGGCGAGCTGGCACAATTAGATGAAAAGCTTGCAGGCACTTTGAAAGAGCTGCTACTGGAAGTAGATTTTAAGGGCAAAGTGGGCACGAGCGCCATCACCCGCGTCGGCGGCAATAATCCCATTCGCAAAATTGCGATCGTAGGTTTGGGCAAAACAGAGGACTTAAAATTAGACACCGTGCGGCAAGCTGCGGGGGTTTGCGCCAAGTTAGCCAAAAAAGAGAAATGCAAAACCCTCGGAATTAGCTTTCCGGTGTGGAAAAACGCGCCGGATTCTACAGCAAGCGCCATCGCCGAAGGTGTAGAACTCTCCCTGAATCAAGACAACCGTTTCAAATCGGAACAGGAAGACAAAAGCCCGCAACTCGAACAAATTCATTTGCTCGGGTTTGCCGGTACCGAAAGTGCGATCGCCCGCGCCCGCCAAATCACTGCCGGAGTCATTTTAGCACGGGAATTAGTCGCAGCGCCGGCAAATTTTGTCACCCCGATTACAATGGCCGAAACTGCTCAAAGTCTAGCTGCCGAATGCGGTTTAGAATTAGAAATATTGGAGCGGGAAGACTGCGAAAAACTCGGCATGGGAGCCTTTCTCGGCGTTGCTCTAGCATCTGATTTACCGCCGAAATTTATCCACTTAACTTACAAACCCGAAGGCACACCGCGCCGCAAAATAGCAATTGTCGGCAAAGGATTGACCTTTGATTCTGGCGGTTTGAACATCAAAGGTGCGGGCAGCGGCATTGAAATGATGAAAATAGATATGGGCGGCGCTGCGGCTACTTTAGGAGCGGCAAAGGCGATCGGACACATCAAACCAGATGTGGAAGTTCACTTTATCAGCGCCGTCACTGAAAACATGATCAGCGGCCGCGCCATGCGCCCTGGAGACATCCTTACAGCTTCCAACGGCAAAACAATTGAAGTCAACAATACCGACGCTGAAGGTCGTTTAACCTTGGCTGATGCTTTGGTATTTGCTGATAAATTGGGAGTTGACGCAATTGTAGATTTAGCAACTCTAACCGGGGCCTGCGTAATTGCTTTAGGCGACGATATCGCGGGTTTGTGGAGTCCTCAAGATAGCGTCGCCGCCGAAATAGTCGCTGCCTCAGAATTGGCAGGCGAAAAATTTTGGCGAATGCCGATGGAAGAAAAATATTTTGAGGGATTGAAAGCATTGCACGCCGACATGAAAAACACAGGCCCACGTCCCGGCGGTTCGATTACGGCGGCGCTATTTTTGAAGCAGTTTGTGAAGGATACTGCTTGGGCCCATTTAGATATTGCCGGCCCGGTTTGGACTGACAAAGAAAATGGCTACAATGGCCCTGGGGCTACTGGTTTTGGTGTTCGGACTTTGGTGCATTGGGCGCTGGGCGGTGCTTAATTGTGGATTCCCAGCGGAAAAATTGAGATTTTCTCTGCCTTAAAAGTCTGCTAGTCAATCTGTGAGCCTGGGGTTTTTAACCCCAGGCTCACTGCTTAAGTCATCTAAAAGAAAATTTAATAGCGATCATTAACAATTTAAATGTTTCTGAAGCAATCAGTAGGCAAACCTATGTATTCCGTCACAGGGAGCAACGTAAGCGTTGCTAGCCGTGACGCTCACCATTGCTCATACTTGGGCAAAGCTTCGTTCCCAGGGCCCAACCTCGACAGTTTTGATATTTCCTGAAAAAATAGCTGTTTCATAAAAAATGAAAAAAGTATATAATTATGTAAATATTTCACTAGCCGAAATCAAATAATTAGATTTGATCTGATTTGCATTGGTACAGATAATTTTTTTCTTGAACTTTATGCAAGAACAATTAACAATTTTTTTTTCCACACTTGCTGTATCTTCTACACTAGCCTGCAACGTGGTGCCGGAGTTGCGATTGTACGCTGTTTTTGACTCGCTGACGGCACTGGCTTATTGCTCGATCGCCCTCTCTTTAGTTTATTTTACCCGCCAAGGTTCTCACCGCAAGATTTTCCGGGTGTTTGCCGTTGTTTTTTTTGCCTGGGGCGCTGCTAAATTGACGGAAGTTTGGACGCTTTGGCATTCCATATATTGGCTGTCGGTAACTCTCAAAGCTGCAAGTGCTTTGATTTCTTTGCTTTTAGCCGCAACCGCCCTCGCCCTCATGCCGAAAGCACTTGCCGAGTCTGGTTTCAATCAAAAAGAAAAATTTCAACAACAGTCGTTAAAACAGGTAGAAGAAAATCAGCACCAGCATGATATCCAGAAAGGAGAATTGGCAAAACAAGCGCTCAATTTTTACCCTTCAGATACTATTGTCGATCGCGCTTTAGCTCTCAATTCGCTTAACGAACAGTTAGAAAAAGAAATTGCCGATCGCCACCGGGTTGAGGAAAAGTTACAATTGACTCAGTTTGCGATCGACCGATCGGCAGATGCGATATTCTGGATCGGGCCCGATGGTAAATTTTTGTACGTCAACGACGCTGCTTGCACTTCATTGGGATATTCTGCTGCAGAATTGCTCTCGATGACCGTGCACGACATCAATCCAGATTTTCCCCAAACTGCTTGGAGTTTGCACTGGAAAGTCTTAAAACGCTGCGGTTCGGTTAATATTGAAGTTCACCACCTCACTAAGTACGGTCGCATTTTTCCGGTAGAAATTACGATCAACCATTTAGAATTTAACGGCAAAGAATATCAGTGCGCGTTTGCTCGCGACATTAGCGAACGCAAGCGGATTGAGGCAGCTTTGCGAGAAAGAGAAGAAGAATTTAGGTCATTAGTTTCTAGCATTCCCGGTGCGGTTTACCGGTGCAGTGCTGCGGGGCGATCGAGCGTAACTTTTATCAGCAGTGGCATAGAAGCTATTTCCGGCTATCCTGCTGCTAACTTTATGCAAAAACCGGTGCAGGCTTTTCCGAGTATAGTTCATCCCGATGACGTTGAGCAGATCGAGACAATTATCGATCGGGCTATTAAGACAAAACAACCTTACATCATCGAATATCGCCTAATTCACTGCGACGGAAATGTGCGGTGGGTTGCAGAGAAAGGTCAAGCCATTTTCAACGCAGACGGTGAACTTTTATCTCTCAACGGTGCCATTTTTGACATAACAGAGCGCAAAGCAGCGGAGGATGCTTTGCGGCTCTCCGAGGCGATCGCCAACAACAGAGCCCAGCAGCTAGAAATCGCTCTCAAAGAACTTCGAGAAACTCAAGCTCACCTAATTCATACCGAAAAAATGTCAAGTCTCGGTCAAATGGTAGCTGGAGTAGCTCACGAAATTAATAACCCTGTCAGTTTTATCTACGGCAATATTTCCTACGCCAGCCAATATATCCGAGACTTGTTGCAGCTTGTGGAACTTTACCAAAAACACTATCCTCAGCCCGTGGTAGAAGTTCAAGAATGTATTAACAATATCGATTTAGAATTTCTGAGAGAAGATTTACTAAAAATATTATCTTCGATGAAAATGGGAGCAGATCGCATTCGCGAAATAGTTCTGAGCTTGCGAAATTTCTCGCGTTTAGACGACTCGGTAAAAAAGCCTACCAACCTTCACGAAGGCATAGACAATACGCTCCTAATTTTACACAACAAACTGCGCGCCAGAGGCGACTATCCCGAAATTAAAGTAATCAAAGATTATGGTAAAATCCCTTTAATTGAATGTTATGCAGGTCAGCTAAATCAGGTATTTATGAACCTGCTTAGCAATAGTATTGACGCCTTGGAAGATGCTTGCAACCAAAAAAGGCGAGCGGCAGCCGGCGGTGACGATTGGGAACCAACTATTAGCATTCGCACAGAAGCCCTGAACGAAAATAGTATTTGCATCCGCATTTCCGATAATGCGATCGGCATGACAGAAGACGTGCGGAGCCGATTATTTGACCCGTTTTTCACGACAAAACCGATGGGAAAAGGCACTGGTTTAGGGTTAGCCATCAGTTACCGAATTGTCGCGGAAAAACACGCCGGAGCCTTGAGCTGCCGTTCCACTGTAGGAGAAGGTACGGAATTTGCGATCGAGATTCCTTTATGAATTAGTGCGACGGAAGTATCAAGAACTTGGCAGAAGTTATCGCTCACTATAAATTGTAAAGTGTGGTGTAAAAAACTTTTAAGTTTCAAGAAAAATCCCCAAATTGGCTATAATATCAAATCCGGTAGCATCGGAATTATTCATCTCTGTATTCTCTCCCTCTGCGTTCTCAGCGCCCTCTGCGGTTAAATCATTCCGATGCAACCGGAAACGATATAAATTACCAAGGTAATGCTCAACATGGCAGTGAAATTATAAATTCTGTACCTCTACCTAAAGTTGAGTTGACTTCTAGCATACCAGAGTGTTTCTCAACTACAATCTGCCGTGCGATCGCCAAACCCAACCCTGTGCCTTTACCGACACCTTTAGTTGTAAATAAGTGATCAAAAATATTCGCTTTTATCTCATCTGATATCCCTGGCCCGTTGTCAGAAATGCGAATCGTCACCCACTCAGAAGACTTTATTTCTGTCCGAATCGTGATGCAATGAGCTGGGGCTTTAATCTTCTCTAAACTCGGTTCCCGATTAGATTCTTCCAGTGCATCAATGGCATTGGCTAATATATTCATAAACACTTGATTTAATTGTCCGGGGAAGCAATCAACTGATGGCAAATTCCCGTACTCTTTCACAACTTCAATCGCTGGACGCTGTTCGTTCGCTTTCAATCTGTGTTTGAGAATCAAAATCGTACTGTTAATTCCGTCATGAATATTGAAAGGAACTTTGTAATCTTTGTCGGCGCGAGAGAAGGTACGAAGACTGGTGCTGATACCTTGAATGCGATCGCACCCGATTTGCATCGATTTCAACATTTTGGGTAAATCTTCTAAGAGATATTCGATATCGCTCTCTTCAGCTTTTTCTTCAATCTCCTCACCCGGACTGGGAAATTTTTCTTTATAGAGTTGTAAGTATTCTGTAATATCTTTGACGGCGGCGATCGCCTCATGAATATTGCCAGAAATAAATCCGACTGGATTATTAATTTCATGGGCAACCCCGGCCACTAAGTTCCCCAACGCCGACATTTTTTCGCTCTGCACTAATTGCAGTTGTGATTGTTCCACCTGGTGGGCATAGTCCTGCGCTTGCTGATACAATCGCGCATTTTCTAAGGAAATGGCAGCCTGAGTGCAGAGGAAGTTGAGGACGAGGAGACGATCGCGAGTAAACACTCCTTTTGTCGAGCTATGTTCGAGATAAAGTATCGCAACTAAGTTCCCGCGATCGAGAATCGGAGTACATAGCATACTCTGAGAGTGATACTGGAGCGTACAGTCATTCATTAAACCCGGAATATCGGTCTTGCCACCTTCAATCACCACAGTTTCCAGGGTGTGTTTGACATAATAAACCAGCTTGAGCGGAATCACCGCCGAGCCATCTATAGGTTGGGTTTGCAGTAAGGTTGTGGGTAACTCGTTATCTGGATTTATGTGAGTTATTGCCCGGATTTGCCATTCATCCTCATGGGGGAGTAGCAAAGCACAAGTTTCTGCGCCCGAAGTTTTTAAAATAATTTGGTTGAGGCTTCCGAACAATTCATCAAGCTGAATTTTACTGGATAAAGCTTGAGCAGCTTGCACAATAGATGCGAAATCAAGGGCATCGGAAATACTGGTGCTGCTGGTGCTGGAAGTGTGTGAAGAGTGGCTAATCGTTGCTAGCGTTTCTAGAGGATTAAAGCGAAGTTGGGGCTGATTCAGGATGGGATGAAGTAACTGCGGATACCTTTTTTCTAAGTCTTCAACCTTGGCGAGTGCACCCCAACGGGCATAACAGTAATATGCTTCCTGCATATAGCTGGCGGCCACTTTTTCTTTACCCCATTCCCAGTAGAATTTGGCCGCGAGTTCGTTGGCCAACCCTTCCTCTTGGATATAACCGTTTTCCTTGGCTCCTTGAATTGCTAAATCATAAAATTCTAGAGCTTCTGTTTTGCAATTGAGGAGTTGATACTTTTGGGCTTCAACTAAATGATATTTGTGCAAGTAATTCATGGGGCCATAATCTGCCCAATCTTTTAGCTTGGCTTGATTTTCTTCCATTCGCAGCCATCGCGGCTCTGACTCCGACATTGATTCACCAGGAGTCGCCAGCACGTTCAGAGAATCATAGAAATAGAAGATCGGTTCAACAATACTTCCCATCCCTCCAGCCAAATACTGTCGCGTTTGAGCGGCATCATGTTCTGCTTTAGCAAAGTCTTCCAACCAGTAATCCAAGGTGAATCGATACAAGTAGAAGAAGGATAGTCGGTAAAAATCGACTTTGGCCTCATCCAAGACTTTTTCTTCGTATGAATCCTGGCGTAAGGGAATTTCTTCCTCTGACTCACCCAAGAGAATTTGAGCCGCCTGCCAGTATGCCAACACACAGTTTGCTGCCGTCAATTGGTTGAGGTCGCACAACTGTTGATAATAGGCGCGAATTTGCGGTTCGAGTTCAGCCAGCGGTTGACCGTACCAATAAGCATTGAAACAGTACAACTGGGCGTCATAGCCCATAAATTCTAGATTGCCTGTTTCTAATCCAGCTTGATAGCCATCGAGAAGAATGGGCAGCGTTTCTTGCAGATGGATCGTCCAAGAACCCACATATGCCCCCATTAACATGGCGGTGGCGGCTCGAATGTTTTTGGCATCGGGTTCTAAGGCGAGTTGGTATCCTAATTGCCCAAACTGAGGCACCATCGTCATGTCGCCCCACAGCATCCTCAGTTGGAAGGCGTAACCCACGTAGCAAAAAGCGGAAACCGGACTATTGCCGAATTGGATGGACAACTTAACCTGCAGTGCCACCACCAGGAAATAAAGCTTGGTGCCGGACATATAACAGACGGGTGTTAGGCGAGCGGCATTTTGCATAATGGCTAATTGCTGAGGATCGCTCATTTTCGGCAGATCAAAGAATGATTCAATAGAGCGACCTTCAATTAAGGCATCAATTTCTTGCTTCAACTGCCGAATATCGTCTAGGGTTGGTTCATTTGGTAGGTTTACGCCTAACATTTGGAAGACTGATTGACCGATCGCGATCGCCTCAACAAATTTATTGTGGGCAACCAATGCCTGAATTTTGACTTGGTAAACTTGCACCTGTTCTAAAGGTGTTTTCGCATGATGAATCACCGCTTCAATCCACTGGTGCATCTGCTCAAAATCGCCAGCCAAGAAAGCCACCTCGGCAGCCAAGTCGTACAAAGATAGGGTCATTTCGTACTGCCGTTGCCAAGCGTCTGTTCCCAGCAGTTTCAGGCCCACTGTGGCATATTCGCGGGCGGCTTGATAGGCAGTGGCGGCTCTGGCTTTGTGGCAAGCAGTGAGGTTGAGTTGGGCGAGTTCCTCCCTTTCGGGTTGTTCTACAACCAGTATGGTTCCGTAGTTCAACTGATTGACTAATTCAAAAATGCGTTCTTCTCTGGCTTCTGCTGAAATTTGTTGCAGCAGCAGTTGCCCGATTTGATAATGAGCGATCGCGCGTTCTTCTTCGGGAATCAAAGAATAAGCAGCTTGTTGGACGCGATCGTGCAAGAAACGATAGGCAACGGTTTGAGTAGTCGTTTCAGAAATCGCCTGTTGAGCGCCTACATAAAATTTATAAACTTCACTTTGGGGAATAATCAGCTCTTCCTGTAAAGCTTTCCACAATGCGGTTGCGGTTTCCGTCTCCGAACTCTCTGAAACAATTGCCAATGTTGCCAGATCGAACTGGTTGCCAATGCAAGCGGCTAATTTTAAAACAGACTGAGTTGTGGCTGGCATTTTTTGCAACTGCTGCGCCATAAATAGCACCACATCATCAGTGAGAGCTGCCTCTCTCACTTTGCTAATATCGCACTGCCAATGTCCCGATTGGTTCTCAAAAGTAATCAATCCATCCTGATGCAATGCTTTGAGAAACTGCGTCGCAAAAAATGGGTTTCCTTGAGTTTTTTGATACACTAATTCTGTCAGCGTTTGTGCTAAATCAGGGTCACAAACTAGCGTATCCGCTACCAATTGATTTAAACTGATTTGGCCAAGCGGTGCTAATGTAATAGTGTTGAGTGTGGTTCCTGCCTTCCTCACTTCATCGAGGGTCAACATCAGGGGATGGCCTGGTGATACTTCATTATCCCGATAGGCTCCCAGCAGCAACAGATAACCCAATTGCGACTCATTGACTAGCAATTGCATTAACTTCAGCGATGCCGAATCCGCCCATTGTAAGTCATCCAAAAATATCACCAAGGGATGCTCTTTTTTGGTGAAGACTGCAATGAATTTGTGGAAGAGCAAATTAAAGAGATTTTGAGCAGCAATTCCCGATAATTCCGGGGCTGGGGGTTGGGGTCCAATAATCCGTTCTAGTTCGGGAATGACTTCAATAATAACTTGTCCGCTGTCACCGAGCGCTTCGAGAATTTGAGTTTTCCATTCTTGGATTTTGGCATCACTTTCACTGAGTAATTGTGCCATAAAATCGCGAAATGCCTGGACAAATGCCGAGAAGGGAATGTTGCGGTTAAACTGGTCGAATTTGCCTTTGATGAAATAGCCGCGCTGTCGGACAATTGGTTTATGCACCTCGTTGACTACAGCCGTTTTTCCAATCCCGGAGAACCCCGCGACTAGCATTAATTCTGATGTGCCATTTGCCACGCGATCGAAGGCATTCAACAGGATTTGTACTTCTGTTTCTCGACCATAAAGCTTTTCAGGAATCAGGAAGCGATCGCATACATCCCGCGTTCCTAACTCAAAAGTTTCAATCTTTCCAGTTTCTTGGCACTGCTGCAAACACCTTTCTAAGTCATGTTTCAATCCCAAGGCACTTTGATAGCGTTTTTCGGCATTCTTTGCCATTAGCTTCATCACCAGATCCGAAACCACCTGCGGGATTTCTTTGCTGTTTATTGAAGGAGGTTGTTTGGCAATATGGCAGTGAACCAACTCCATGGGGTCGTCACATTCAAATGGCAGTTTTCCTGTCAGCAGTTCGTAAAATGTGGCTCCCAGAGAATAAAAGTCGGTGCGGTAGTCGATGCCTCGGTTCATTCGTCCGGTTTGTTCGGGTGAAATATAGGCGAGGGTTCCTTCTAAAACGTTGGGATTTTGAATTTCTTGAGTTTCTCTCGGCAGTAGGGAGGCGATGCTAAAGTCAATCAGTTGGACTTGTTTAGTTTCGGGATGAATCAGAACGTTAGCTGGCTTAATATCTTTGTGAATGACTCGGTTTCGGTACAGTCCGTCAAGAATGTCAGTTATTTGAATAGCAATTGCCAATATTTCTGCTAGAGTCAGCTTGCGTTCTTGGGCGTAGTCTCGCAGAGAAATACCGCCAAAATCCTCCATTACTAGGGCATAGCTGTGGCGATAGGATTCCAAATTGTAGGGTTCAACGACTCCCGGCAGACGTAGGTTTTTGGCGATGGTGTACTGGTTGCGGAATTGCAGCAGTTCGCTGAAGCTGGGATAGTCTCGATTTAATAGTTTAATGACAACCGGAAGCTGATCTGTTTCTCGGATGGCTCGATAAACTAGGGTTCTCGAACCACAGTATAATTGCTCAACCAGATGATATCCCGAAATTCGGTTTGTCAAATCCACTACTGCATTCATCTGGATTACTCCATCTCAGACATTGACTCTTGTAACTAAGTATACACTTTTATTCGTCAAGTCTGAGAAAAATAGAACTGCGAAATCTCCCGGCGACAGACTCTACCGCTTTTATTTTTTTTTCACTTTTGAAGAGAAAGATTGCCATCTATCAAGCTATTATTATCCTTTCATTGGCAATAAAATTGTAAACTCCGTCCCTTCTCTCAATACAGAATTTACCTCGATTGTACCGCCGTGTTTCTCTACCACAATCTGCCGTGCGATCGCCAATCCCAACCCCGTTCCTTTGCCTACTTCCTTGGTAGTAAATAACTCATCAAAAATCTTCTCTCGCACTGCTTCACTCATGCCCAAACCGTTATCTTTAATGCGAATTATTGCTTGTTTATTGTCCACAAAAATGTCGGTTTTAATGGTAATTTGATTGGCTATTTCTGCATAATGCCGTCCTTGATTTGATTCCTCCAAAGCATCGATCGCATTACCTAACAAATTCATAAATACTTGATTCAACTGTCCGGCATAACACTCCACTTGTGGCAAATTCCCATATTCCCTAATCACTTTGATTTCTGGACGAGTATCGTTAGCCTTGAGCCGATGTTTCAGGATCATAATGGTGCTATCGATGCCATCGTGGATATTGCAAGCTATGGGATAGTTAGTATCGGCACGGGAGAATGTCCGTAGACTGGTACTAATATCCCGAATCCGCTTCACGCCTTCCCGCATCGAATCTACTAATTTCGGTAAATCTTCCCGGATGTACTCCAGATCGATGTTCTCGATTTCTTCTTGAATCTCTGGATCGAGTTGCGGATATTTTTGTTCATACAAATCGAGCAATCCAAACAAATCTTTGATATAATCTAAAGCGGGTTGAATATTACCAACCAAAAAACCAACTGGATTATTAATTTCGTGAGCAACCCCAGCCACTAAGTTTCCCAAGGCTGACATCTTTTCGCTTTGAACTATTTTTATTTGTGCTTGTTTGAGATCGGTAAATGCTTGTTGAGATTCTTGATACAAACGGGCATTTTCTAAGGAAATAGCAGCTTGAGAAGCCAGCAAATTTAGCACTTCAATGCGATCGCTCGTAAATGCGCCAACCGTCAGGTTATTTTCTAGATATAAAATCCCAATCAACTGCCCTTGATTAAGAATTGGAATACAAAGAACACTGATCGGCTGGTGCTGTTCAATATAGCGATCGCTCGCAACCTGGGAACTTACCCTAGCATCAACTATTACCACAGGTTTCAAACTACGCTTGACAGTGTTAACCAAACTAATTGCTACATCCTTACTTGATTCTAGAGGTATTGATGGTAATAGCTCAGGTTCCTGTCCCTCTGCTACAAGAGCCGCTACCTGTAAATACTGTTTTTGTTTGAGCAATAAGACACACTTAGTGGCGCCAGCATTTGTCATCACTATTTTTAAGAGAGTAGTCAGGAGTTTATCTAGTTCAATCTCCCCAGAAATGGCTTGAGAGGCTTGGATTAGAGTAGGCAAATCTAGAAATTCAGAGTTGCTGCTAGAAGATTGAGTAGAAGTAATCGTTCCCCGGGCGATCGTTTCCTTAAAGGAACTAAATGATTGAGATTGCTGAAGGATAATAGCGAGTAGGCGAGGATAACGTTTTTCTAAATCGTCTATTTTGGCTTTAGCTCCCCATCGGGCATAACAATAATACGCTTCAATCATGTAGGCTTGAGCTACTTTTTCTTTGCCCCATTCCAAGTAGAATTTCGCTGCTAGTTCGTTGGCGAGGGCTTCTTCGTTGATGAATTGATTTTCTTTAGCGAGGGATAGGGCGCGATCGTACATTTCCAGTGCATCTGCCTTGTAACCCAAAACCCGCTGCCGTTCTGCTTCAACTAAATACCACTTATGCAGATGATTCATGGGAGCATTTTGCGCCCACTGGTGCAGACTCGTTTGATGGGTTTCCACAGAGGCCAGAATATCAGCTTGCTCGGTTTCTGGCTGTGTGGAAAACACTGCCAGGTACGTCAGGGCTGCATAGAAATGGAAAGCCGGAACATGAACCAATCCCGATAATGCCATCAAATACGGCTTGACTTGGCAAATATGGTTTAAGGCAGCCGGATAATTGCCGCCTAAGTAGGCAAGCAGCAGTTTGTAAATGTAGACAAGAGCGATCGCACTGAGTTCATTATCCTGATAGTGCTTAGGAAGCATCACGGTTTCATCGTAGGCACTTCCCATTAAGCAATCCGGTTGACTAACGGCTTCTGTCAAGTTCAGTACCGTCTGCCGCTTCATATCCAAATAAGCCAGAGGAGTATATTGTTTGGCCTGAGCCAAGGCAGCGCTATAACCTGCTATTTCAGGCTCCCAAGTGTCCAGTTCTACCCCACTGAAAAAGTTGGCGTAGAAATAATCCAATATACTGAAGCCTGCGCTAAGAAAATCGCCAGTTTCCATGCCAGCGGTATATCCAGCTTTCAACATGGGTATCGTTGCCCTCACGGCTTCTTGGTGATGCTGAACAAAGCTTCCAAATAGATTTGCAATTACGGATTTGAATTCCTGTACATTGAACTTGTCAAACAATGAGATCGCCAATTTGCCAAAACCATAGCCCGTTTTTGCATCTGAGAAAAAGGCACACAGCACCATGCCATGAATTACATACCCTACCGTCGATGCGGATGTATTCCCAAAGGAGAGCGATAAACTCACCATAGCGGAGCTAAGTAGGGGCAGCAAACCAGGCATTCCAATAAAAATGGGTGAAAACAACATTGCCATCACTTCCATTGCTGCCTTAGCCTTGGCATCGGTCATTACTGACAAATTAGCTAATTCTTCAATCCGTCTGTCTTGGAGTTGGGCAGCCAGGCCTTGTAGTGCTTTGCCGATCGAGGCTTCGTCAGGTTCAGTGGGGAGTTCAACCCCTAATTGCCCTAGCGCATTTCTGCCCACGGCGATCGCTTCTAATATTTTGCCCTGAGCTGTCTGTGCAATGATTGAAATTTGGTAAATTTTAACTTTGTCTAAAATCGACTGAGCTTTTTGCAATACCAATTCTGCCATTTGTTCCATGCTGTCAAAGTCAGCATTCAAATAAGCGGCTTCGGTAGCAGCAACATAGAGATTCAGGGTCAATTCATACTGAGTTTGCCAGCAGTTAGCTGTCAGTAACTCTATCCCGGTTTGCACATAGACTCTTGTCGCAGCATAAGCTGTAGAACTTCTGGCTTTCTGTGCCGCTTTTAAGTTTAGTTGAGCTAATGCTTCTCGTTCGCTCGGTTGGGTAATTAACTCTTCTCCTTGGTTCAAATGCCTGACAATATCAAATAGTTTTTCCTCTTGCTCTATTTCTGATAAATTTTGCTGGAGTAACTGTCCGATTTTGAGATGAGTTGCTTTTTTCTGGGAATCGGGAATTAGCGAATATGCGGCTTGCTGGACGCGATCGTGTAAAAATCGATAAGTTGGATTAGCTGAAGCCTGGAAAACTTCATCACAATCCGATTGGGTAAAGAACTTATAGATTTTGGTCGTGGGAATCACCAAACCTTCCTGCAATGCTTTCCATAAAGCCGTAGCCGTCCTTCCAGCAGATTTCTCACTGACAATTACTAAGGTCTTCAAATCAAACTGCGAGCCAATACAAGCAGCTAATTTGAGATGATCCTGAGTTTCTGGCGGCAACTTCTGCAATTGCAATGCCATGAATTCAACCACATCATCAGTGATAGCTAAGGCTTTGACTTGGGCAATATCACACTGCCAATGCCGAATATCCCAATTAAAGCTAATTAGCTGATCGTCATGTAATGCCTTGAGAAACTGAGTGGCAAAGAAAGGATTTCCCTGAGTTTTTTGATAGACTAATTTTGTTAAAGGTTTGGCAAGGGATGATTCGCAATTCAGCGTATCCGCCACCAACAGATTCATATCTGGTTCGCTTAACGGTTGCAAAGTAATCGTATTAACTGTTGCCCCTGTTTTAACTATGTCATCCACTGTCAAAATAAATGGATGTACTGGCGAAACTTCATTATTTCGATAGGCGCCCAATACTAATAAATATCCTGTCTCCATCATCAATAATTGTAGCAAATTCAGGGATGCTGAATCCGCCCATTGCAAGTCATCCAAAAACATCACTAAAGGATGTTCTTTGCTCGTGAAAACTTGCACAAATTTCTGCATGACCAGATTAAAGCGATTTTGGGCGGCACTTCCTGACAATTCTGTTGCAGGAAGTTGAGCGCCAATTATACGTTCTAACTCAGGAATCACGTCAATCAAGACTTGTCCGTTGTCTCCCACTGCTGCTAAAATCTTGGTTTTCCATGTTTGCACTTGGGTATCCGATTCTGATAGCAATTGACCCATTAAGTCGCGGAAGGCTTGCACAAAGGCACTGAAGGGAATGTTGCGTTGAAATTGATCGTATTTGCCTTTGATAAAATAACCGCGCTGACGGACTATGGGTTTATGAACTTCATTGACAACCGCGGTTTTCCCAATTCCCGAAAAACCTGCTACTAGCATCATTTCTGTTGCTTCCAGGCTGACTCGCTCAAAGGCAGCTAATAGTTGAGCAACTTCTTTTTCTCTACCGTAGAGCTTTTCGGGGATAGTAAAGCGATCGCTAATATCTCGCTTTCCGAGCTCAAAATCTTCTATCTTGGCTGTTTTTTGTAACTGAAATAAACAATTTTCTAAATCGTGCTTGAGTCCTAATGCACTTTGATAGCGTTTTTCGGCATTTTTCGCCATCAGCTTACTGACAATTTTCGATAAAATTAGGGGAACTTCGGGATTTATTTGATGGATCGGTATCGACTGTTTGGCGAGGTGACAATGCACCAATTTCATCGGATCATCCGAGATAAATGGCAAATTTCCTGTCAACAATTCATAAAAAGTCACACCCAGGGAATAAAAGTCACTACGATAGTCAATGCCTCGATTCATCCGTCCTGTTTGTTCGGGGGAGAGATAGGCTAATGTTCCTTCTAAGATATTAGGGTTCTGGATTTGTTGGGTTTCTCGTGGTAGGAGGGATGCAATACTAAAGTCAATTAGTTGAATTTCTTGGGTATCGGGATTAATGAGAATATTAGCGGGTTTAATATCTTTGTGAATGACTCGGTTTTGGTAGAGATAGTGAATAATGTCTGTTAGTTGTATGGCGAGTTGGAGAAATTCTGCTAAAGGTAAAGCTGGAGATGGTTGGGTTTGATTTGTTGCTGTTTGGAGGTAAGTAGATAGGGAGACTCCACCAAAGTCCTCCATTACTAGGGCATAGCTATTCTGGTATACTTCCAGCGTCAGGGGTTTGACGATGTGAGGAAAGTCGAGATTTTTGGCAATGGTATATTGGTTGCGAAACTGGACGAGCTCGTTGAAGGTGGGGTATTCGTTTCGCAGCAGTTTGATGACGACTGGGTATTGATCGCGGGTACGGATGCCTCGATAGACTAGGGTACGTGTACCTGCATAAAGTTGCTCTGTAATCTGATAACCTGACAAATTTGCGATCGCATCCATAACTTGTTGACCCTATATTATACAACAGTTAAATTAAAACATTCCATTCCATTCCATTGTATTTTATTATTGGACAAAGATAGCGATCGCAAACTCTGCACCCTCGCTAGGGACAGAATTAACTGTAATTTTTCCCCGATGTTTATCAACTATTATTTGACCGAAAGCAATTTGCTGCGGGGCCCTGGATTCATCCGTGTACCTGTGAAAAAATCTCCGCATCCCGATCGCAAGTCCCGGACTCATCCGTGTGAGCAATCTCAAATATCAAATCTCAAATTTCAAATCGCATGACGTGCGATCGCTAATCCTAAATTAGTTCCTTTGCCTACTCCGCACTATTTACGCTATTTTATGTATAGTATGGTTGCGTAAGTTGTAATGGTATCAGAAAACAATTACTTGTAATTTTTAACCGGAAATATACGCAGATAAACCAGGATATAAACTTGATACTATCTGCGTACATTAGCCTGCATCTGCGGTTTTATTATGCTTTATTCCCCGTAGTGTCCACCGACAACCTTACCCCGAAACACAACATAATTGTAGATGTTGTAAAAAATCATAATCGGGATCAGAATGCCCATAAACACAATCATAAATACCAGGGCGCTGGGCGAAGCTGCGGCTTGGTAAATCGTGATTTGCGAGGGAATAATGTAGGGAAAAACAATCAATCCCAAGCCGATGAAAGTAAGCAAAAAAATCAGAATCGTCCAGATAAACGGGGTTCGTTCTTCTTTACTTGCGAGACTTTTCAGCAGCAGTCCCACCAAAAGCACTCCCAACAAAGGAATCGTGGCAAAGACATAAACTAGGGGTTTCTCGAACAACCTGGATCTAGCACTTTCGTAAAAAATCGGAGTGGCGATCGTAATTAAAATCGCTCCGATTAAAGTTGTCACCGCCGCAATTTTAGCCGTGCGATAGTGATTTGTTTGCAGTTCGCCCTCCGTTTTCATAATTAGATAGGTTGAACCGATCAAAACATAGCCTTGAATCAGCGTCAAAGCAACCAAGATCGATCGCCAATCCAGCCAGTCCCAAGTAGTACCCACAAAGTGACCTGCTTCATCAACCGCAATGCCTTCGAGCACCGCACCGAGGGCAAATCCTTGAGCTAAAGCTGCTAAAAAACTGCCAGCACCAAAGGCATAATTCCAGAATAATTTGCGATTAGAATGCTCCCGAAATTCAAAGGCTACAGCGCGAAATATCAAACCAAAAAGCATCATGCAAATCGGTATATATAGCGCTGTCAAAATCGTGCCGTAAGCTAGGGGAAATGCGCCAAATAAAGCGCCTCCCATCAACACCAGCCACGTTTCGTTCGCGTCCCAAACGTTGCCCAAACTCGTCATTAAAATGCCCCTGCGTTCCTCGTCGTCAGCAGTCAAAGACAGGATGCCTACTCCTAAGTCAAAACCGTCTAGCATGACATATAGCAGGAGAAACAAAGCCAAAACTACAAACCAAACTTGCGGGAGAAAATGCTCCAAAGCTTGCATAAAATCTCCTATTGTTGTGCTTCTACGGGACGTTGATCGGGAATGTGTTCTGCAGGTTGACTTTCGATTGCAGGTTCATTGTCTAAACCTGGCACAGGCAGACTTAAATTAGGGCCTTTGCGGATAATTCTGCTGCCAAAATACAAGGCACAAACAAACAAAAAGCTGTAAACAACGGCAAAGAAACTGAGAGAAGTTAAAACATTGCTGGCGGGGATGTTGGATACCGCGTCAGCAGTGCGAATTTGCCCGTATAAAGCCCACGGTTGTCTGCCGACACAGCGCACAATCCAACCCGATTCTACAGCAATATATCCCAGGGGAGCAGCTAATACCCAAGCGCGCATCAGCCAAGGTTGACTGCTAATATTTTCAGCAGCAAGTTTTCCTCGCATCCACTGAATTATACTGAACAGCATCAGTCCTAAAAAGAAGAAGCCAATCCCGGACATGATGCGGAAACAATAGTAGATTAAACCCACCATCCGGGGTCTATCTTCTGGCTTCCATTCCTTCAATCCGAGTACGGGTTCGGAGAGTTTTTGTTTGAATTCCAGAACATATCCTAAGCCATTGGGTACGCTAATTTCCCAGTCATTTTTTTGGGCTTTTTCATTAGGCAAAGCTAGCAAAGTCCAATCGGCTGACTCTCCCGCTGGTGAGGTTTCCCACTTAGCTTCGATTGCTGCTAATTTAGTGGGTTGATAGTGATAAACTTGTTCGGCGCTCAAATGTCCGATGTATATTTGCAAAGGTGCAACGGCGATGGCTGTCGCTATGGCAATTTTTAAAGACTTGGAAAAAAAGGCTTGGTTGCGCTTATTGAGAATGTACCAAGCGCTAATTCCCCCAATGACAAACAGCGAAGTTTCTAACGTCGCAAAAAACATATGGAGAATGCTGTTTAATGCGAACGGGTTCATAATTGCTTGAAAGTAATCGCTGACAATAAACTTGCCATTGACCATTTCTCCGCCGGCAGGAGTTTGCAGCCAAGAGTTAGCGACTAAAATCCATACTGTGGATAGGTTAGCGCCGAAGGCTACCATGATTGTAGCGAAATAATGGACGATCGGGTTAACGCGCTCCCAACCAAACAGCATAATGCCTAAAAAGCCGGCTTCTAGCATAAATGCCATTGAAGCTTCAAAGCCTAAAATGCTGCCAAAAAAGTCACCTACTGCTTCGGAAAATGGTGCCCAATTCGTGCCAAACTGAAATTCCATCGGAATTCCTGAAGCTACTCCAATACCGAAGTTGAGGACGTAGAGTTTAGACCAAAAACGAGCGTGATGGTAGTAGTCGGGATTGCGAGTTTTCAGCCACATTCCTTCAACAATTACCAGATAAATTCCCATTCCCGTAGTCAGAACTGGCCACAGCATATGGAATATGGCGGTTAGCGCAAATTGCATCCGTGATAGCGCCACGGTGTTAGATAAGATATCCATCGTTATTTCCTTTGCTCAGTTCAAAAGAGGTTAGCTTGCACAAATTCCATAATGGACACTGGTTATAATGTAGTGTAAAAATTTGTGACATTTTGTAGAGTGGGGAATTTTTAAGGTTTTATACAGATTTCGGTTGTATTTTTTTTGTATGTTAAAATAGGTAGATTCTGCTTTGTCGTTGGGTGGGGGCGGGTTTATGAGATTGTGGGTTTTAGGCATTTATTGGCAGGTTTACCCGCCCCTACAAGATTTATGTTCGGTGAGGGAAATATTATCTTAGCGAACCGTGACTGTATAAGTCAGTTTAAAGGGTTTAAAATTAGCTTTATTTTTGGCTGTTCCGCTCAATTCAAGTTCGTAAATCCCCCCCTTGGGGAACACGATGTCTGCTCCTGGTATTCCTTGATATTTTTCCGCAGAGATGGCTTTTAAAGGCGGCTGCATCAGGGGTTTATCTCCTTCTTTGCGCTCTTTCGGATAAACCGCTAATTTGCAATTGCACTGCTCTAGTGGGATAATTTGACCGCCCCTGCGAGTTAGGGCAAACCACACTCTCGCAGGCTGTCCGGCGCGGGGGTTGTGGTTGGGTTCTAGGTGAAAGGTAGCGGCTACATCTGCGGATACTTCGACTTCGTGCGCCCAAACAGAAATTGAGTTTAACTGCGGCGCACTCGGAATTGCTGCTTCAATTAGCAATCCTAAAAAAACTAACAATCCTAAATTTTTACTTTTGTTTGACAGGCGAAACATAGAACTTCTCCAGTGATAAAATTGACCAAAATAAACGCGATCGCACAAACATAACTAACACCACAACCACCGCTAACACCGCTGTCAGCAGTTGATTGTGCAACTTCCATTCAAAACCGCCGAGATAGTGGGAACCGATGAGTGCCGCGTGTACAGCGCACAGCAAGAAAGCTGGAACGCTTAACAGGTGAAGCATTCGCCACAGTTGGCCTAAATAATTTTGAATGCGATCGCAACTTGTAACCGCCGCCGGCAACATCAACAGCAGCGCCGTCATCCCAGCCGCCATTCCCAACTGATGCTGTGGCAACATGAAGGACACAGCATCCAAATTCCATTTCAGCGTATGATCCAGCATATGAAACGTGTGGGCGACTGCGAGGACAAACGCGCCCACACCCAAGGCGCGGCGGTAGCGCAGCATTTGCGGCAAAAACTTGCTCACCGGACGCGCCAACAGTGCTAGCATCAAGCACAGCAGCGCTGCGTGGCCAGTAAAATCAACCATTTCATCGGTTCGCAGCAAGGTAAGAATCCCGATCGCCACAGTCACCCAACCACCCGCACGAAACAGTTGACTGCGCTTGTCCGCGCTCAATCTGCCAGCAAAAAAACCCACTCCCAGCATAGTTGGCAAGGTGCCCAGTCCAAAAGCCAGCATCGTCGCCGCACCCAAAACCGGGTTTCCGGTTTCCGCCGCCTTAATCTGCGCCGCGTAGAGGAAACCGCAGGGAATCAAACCCCAAAGCAAACCCAAAGCAACCGGCACCCACCAGTTTTTTTGCGCCGAAAGCTTGCTCATTGCTTGTCCGACTCGATCGTGCGACATTGGGTGCAGCAGTGGCAATCCCGGCAGCAAACCCGGTTTAATTTGCACTACTCCGAACCAAATCAGCATCGTGCCCGTCAGAAGTGCGATCGCCCGCCGCAATTCGCTACCCGTACCTGCCAAAAGTCCGCCAGCAATTAACACCGAACCCAGCCCGCCAATTGCAGCACCAACCAAAGCGTAAGCAGCAATTCTTCCCAAATTCAGCAGCAGGTGAAAGCGGAAAGCAGCTAATTTATCGTTGCCGGAATTAGAAAGAGAAAACGCCATTGTCAGCGGGCCGCACATCCCCGCGCAGTGACCGAAACTGCCGAGAAATCCCAAAGCGCTAATTAGCAGCAGGTCTAGCATTTTGAGTCAGTAGTCAGCAGTCATTAGTTATTAGTTTTTTTACTGCTGATTGATAATTTATTAGTGTTGATTATCATAAATGCAGCCTATCAATTTTGTCAAAAGATTGTCGGTCAATCGATTTTCGATTTTCGATTTTCGATTTTCGATTGACTTGCGCGAGATAAATGCTCTTTCTTGAGGATTTTAGATTTTAGATTTGGGATTGATTCCACGGATAAATCACGTGGCGGGTACCACCTTTGAAATTCGTGGTCAAATTTATCTCCATCAGAGGGGCGGGTTTATTTATCCCCTGAGTTAGTTACAACTATTTCTCGTGAACCCAGCCCCTACAGACTAATGACTAATGACTAATGACTAATGACTAATAACTACTTTTGTGCTGGACGCGCGGCAGCCGGCGAAGCTGCACCCATTTGATTTATAGCAGCAATTAGCTGATAAAGCCGCCCTAAATCCCGCTGGTTGAAATGCAAAGTCAGGCGCGGCAGATCGAAAGTTGCATCTCCTATTTCCGGTGGCAAAGCTTGACTTTTTTCAATTTTTCCGGTGACAACAATATCGCTAAAATCAGTATTTAGCAGATCGACATTCTCCTCAGAAAGCTCTGTTTTCAAGCGAATTACCAGTTTTTCGCGCACGTAGCGGCAGGAGTGATAAACCAGATAAAAACTACCGATCGCCTCGCAAGCGACATTTACATCGTCAGTAATCGTATACAGGCTGCGATCGTCGGCTGAAATCAAACCCCGGCCCCGCAATTGTTTTTGCACAAAATAATTCCAATCAAGCCAATAATCTCCTCCCGGTCGATCGATCAATACCAAAGGAGCCGGCCCGAACTTGCCAGTTTGAGTCAAAGTCAGACACTCAAAAGCCTCGTCCAGAGTGCCAAAACCGCCCGGAAACAGAGCTAAAGCATCGCTTTCCCGGAGAAAAAATAACTTACGAGTGAAAAAATATTTAAAATTGAGCAATTTGGGATCGCCGGCAATGAAAGGATTAGAACTCTGCTCGAAAGGTAACTGAATGTTCAGCCCAAAAGAACGTTCAGCAGTCGCCCCCTCGTTCCCCGCCTGCATAATTCCCCCGCCGCCGCCAGTAATCACCATAAACCCCTGCTGGGCCATCGCCCGCGCAAAGTCTCTGGCCATCAAATATTCCGCAGATTGCGGTGACACCCTTGCCGAACCAAAAATCACAATTTTGCGAACGTGGCGGTAAGGATAAAACATCTCAAAAGCGCTCTCCATATCTCGGAGCGACGCCGCAATAATCTTCCAGTCTAGGCGATCGAGATCCTCTCCGGCCATTTGCACTATAGTAGAGAGCGATCGTTCGATCCACTCAGAGTGCTTCAACATTGGCAAGCGATCGAGCAAATCGATCAATTCAGCTTGGAGGGACTCAAAACCTTGACCAGACCCAGAACGAATCATGAATTTTTCCGAAACGGTAACAAATTGTCGCTACTAAAAATTAAGGGGCAAGCCAAAGTTAGAAGCCAATAGCCACCAGCAAATTGCCATGCTGGCCACTAATAACTTTTCCCGTAGCTTAGCCCCGGTTCTGAAGCGAGTTAGCTTTCGCGGCCCACAAAGAACAGCGCGAAACCCCTCGCAGTTCAGTTAAATGTACTTTTCCAGAGTGTTGGCCAGAGTAGTTTTCGGAACTGCCCCAACCACCATATCCACACGTTGACCGCCCTTAAATATCATCAGCGTCGGAATGCTGCGGATACCGTATTGGCTGGCCACGTTAGGATTCTCGTCGGTATTAACTTTTACTACCTTGACCTGCCCTTCATATTGCTGGGCAATTTCGTCTACGACGGGCGCCACCATCCGACAGGGCCCGCACCAGGGAGCCCAAAAATCCACTAGAACTGGAACTTCGCTATCGAGCACTTCCTGCTTAAAGGTAGAGTCGGTTACTTGCGCGGCTGCTGACATCCCTAGCCATCCTTGTAAATACTATTTCTCGGATAACAAGTCTAGCAAAAAGTGTAACCACTTGCGTCAATCGATTTTAGATTTTAGATTTTAGATTTTAGATTAAAGAATTGAAGCATTGACCCCACGGATAAATACGTTCGGCAAGTTTCCTCGGATACAGGTTTTTTATTTCTGGGTACTGAGTCTGCTTTCGGTCAACGATTTTAAGAGAAGGCTTCTGAACGAAGAAGGAAGAGGGAAGACGGTAGAAGGAAGAAGGCACAAGGTTTCTGAGGATCGCGAATTAAATAACTTACAATTTTAATTGTTATTGTGGGATGGGCGTCCCGCCCGTCTTTTTTGGACGGGCGGGACGCCCATCCCACTTTCAAGAGTGGAAGTTATTTAATTCTCATTCCTGAAGGAACAAGGCACTGATGTTTCCCAAGGCACTGATGTTTCCCAAGGCAGAATGCACTTATGTAGAAAAAAAATTCTCCCACCCCCAGACTCTCCCACTCTCCCCCACTTTCCCACTCTCCCCCTCTCCGGAGCTAAGAGCCTCAGCCCTGTACCTAGTAAGCAAGAGCGAAGATTTTCGGCAAAAAAGGAACCGCCCGAACAGTAGTCCGGGCGGAGTGTGGTGTGAGGAGTGAACGGAAACATGCGTCTCCGCTTCTTCTATTG
This sequence comes from Microcoleus sp. B9-D4, assembly GCF_036705105.1. Classification (NCBI taxonomy): domain Bacteria; kingdom Bacillati; phylum Cyanobacteriota; class Cyanophyceae; order Oscillatoriales; family Microcoleaceae; genus Microcoleus; species Microcoleus sp. B9-D4. The sequence goes on along the minus strand of NZ_JAUBTS010000015.1, from coordinate 77,591 downwards.
TGACATCTCCTTCTCGATAATTCCACAATATTCTGTAAATTTCGAGACTGTGGAACAAATTTTGTCAAGGTATACTGGTATTCGATCGGTAAATCTACTTACCCATGCCCAACTGCTGAGCTTTTTGATAGACTTTACCCTCAGTCAGCAGAGAAGGAGCAATTACCACTTCCACTTGCTGCATCTCCTTAAGATCCTTAGCGCCCAAGGTACCCATGCTAGTTTTCAGAGCTCCGAGCAAGTTGTGCGTACCGTCATCTAGCACTGCAGGCCCGCGCAAAATTTGCTCCACAGTACCCGTAGTCCCCACGCGAATGCGAGTGCCACGCGGCAAAACTGGGCTGGGAGTCGCCATCCCCCAGTGAAAGCCGCGGCCAGGAGCTTCGGCAGCCCTGGCAAAGGGCGAACCAATCATCACTGCATCGGCACCGCAGGCAATGCACTTGCAGATATCGCCGCCGGTAATTAAACCGCCGTCAGCAATCACCGACACGTATTTGCCAGTTTCGCGATAGTAGTCGTCCCGCGCGGCGGCGCAGTCTGCTACCGCTGTGGCTTGGGGAACGCCGACACCCAATACGCCCCTAGATGTGCAAGCAGCCCCCGGCCCAATGCCCACGAGAATGCCCGCGGCGCCAGTTTTCATTAAATTTAGGGCGACTTCGTAGGTGACGCAGTTGCCCAAAATTACTGGTATCGGCATCTCTTGACAAAATTGAGTTAAGTCTAGAGGCGCGATCGACTCAGGGGAAAGGAAAGCTGTCGAGACTACTGTTGCTTGCACAAAAAATATATCGGCTCCCGATTCAGCAACCGCCCGGCCGTATTTGCTCGCAGCCGCCGGTGTACCGCTGACGGCGGCAATCCCTCCTCCTGCTTTAATTTCTTTAATTCTCAGCTCGATTAATTCTGGCTTGATGGGTTCGGCATAGAGTTGCTGCATCAGGGAAACAAATTCGTGGTTCCCGACACTGGCGATGCGCTCTAATATTGGCTGGGGGTCGGCATAGCGGGTTTGAATTCCTTCTAGGTTGAGCACGCCCATTGCTCCCAATTCCGACAGCAAAATGGCCATGCGGACATCGACTACTCCGTCCATTGCGCTGGCGATAATCGGGATTTCTCGATCGATCCCGCCAATCTGCCACTTGGTATCTGCCAAACTCGGATCGAGGGTGCGCTGTCCTGGTACAAGCGCGATTTCATCTATGCCGTAAGCTCGGCGAGCACTTTTGCCCCGCCCAATTTCAATATTCACGCTGTTTCACTTCCACAATGTATTTAAATTAGAGTAACAAAATCGTAGCCGGTCGGCAGGTAGCGATCGCGCAAATGAGTTTAAAAAGCCTGATCTTGATTGGATTTTATGAAATCGAAGGGGATACTTTTCCTCAGCAACGGCCACGGGGAAGACGCGATTAACTGTCAAATTCTCCAAGCTTTGAGAGCATCTGGCACGGATGTTGATGTTTCGGCGATGCCGATTGTAGGTGACGGGGCTGCTTACCGCCGATCAACCGTGCCCATTATTGGGCCCACCAGTCAAATGCCGTCTGGGGGAGTTTTTTACATGAATCCCCTGTTTTTCCTCAAAGATATTGGGGCCGGGCTGATTGCTTTGACTTGGCAGCAATTGCAGGCTGTTTGGACGCATTCGCGCCACTGCGATTTGGTGGTGGCCACTGGGGATATTGTCGCGGCGGCGATCGCCCATGCCAGCAACCGCCCCTATATAATTTTTCTATCGGCCCATTCTAGTTATTACGAGGGGCGAGTCGATTTGGGTTTAATCTTGTGGCAGTTGCTTTGCTCAGAGAAATGTCTGGCGGTTTTTACTAGAGATGCTTTGACTGCTGCTGACTTAAACCGACAGGGTTTAAAGAAAGCTCAGTTTGTCGGCAATCCTGTCATGGACAACCTCAATTCTACGGGCAAAGATTTGCAGTTAATACCCGGAGTTCGGACGATCGCCCTTCTCCCAGGTTCTCGCCTCCGGGAAGCCACTAACAACCTCGTTTTGCTCCTGGAACTGGTTAAAAAAATTGCTAGTAACTCTACTGTACCGGTGCAGTTTCGGGCTGCTTTAGTTCCGGATTTAATGACTCAATTAGAGGATATTGCGGCGCGATGCGGATGGCAAATGCGATCGGGAAAGCTGATTTTTCCAGCAATCAAACGGTCTTTTCATGAAGAAAAAATAGTCGAAGTGATGTGCTGGGCCGATGCTTTCGCCGATATTTTGCAGCAGTCGAGTTTAGTAATTGGGATGACTGGAACTGCTGTCGAACAAGCTGTGGGCTTGGGAAAACCTGTAATTGCAGTACCGGGAAACGGCCCAGCCTTTACCTATCGGTTTGCGGAGGCTCAAAATCGGCTTTTAGGTGATTCCGTGCAGGTTATTGGCACGCAACCAGCAAATTCTGATATTCTCAAGGAAACTGCAAGGGCCGTCGATCGCACTTTGCAAAATGATAAATATTTAGCCAGTTGCATTCAAAATGGTTTAGAGAGAATGGGGCGATCGGGCGGCAGCATAAAAATTGCTAATTATGTGGTCAACAATCTTTGATTTAAGTAGTAGGGTGCGTCAGTGTTGACATTCTCGATAGCACCAAAAGTCTGATATTGACGCACCGTTTATTTTTTGGTGCGTCAGCATAAGATTGTTGGTTTGTCGCGAAAATAATCGAAGCTGACGCACCCTACTACTATTATTTCAACAACTCAGAAACAGTTTTAAATTCGTAACCTTTCGACTGCAAATCCTTGACAATCATCTCAGTTGCTGCTACGGTTTTCGAGCGATCGCCCCCACCGTCGTGCATCACCACAATCGAACCCGGTCGCACATTGTCAATCACCCGATTTGCGATATCTTCCGCCGTGAGTGTTTTTTCATAATCTTGGGAATCCACATCCCACATAATCAGTTTTTTGTCCATTTGGGATAACAAATAAGACAAAACTACAAATCGCCTACCCCAAGGTGGCCGAAAACTAATACTGTCTTGCTTCACCCCAACTTCCTGCAAAAGTTTGTCCGTTTTTTCAATCTCAGACAGCAAAACTTCCTGGGGTTTAAACATCATATCTTTGTGAGAGTAGGAATGGTTTGCCAACTCATCTCCCCTCGCCACAATCATTTTCACGATTTCTGGATGTTTCTCAATATTGCGACCGATTTCAAAAAAAGTTGCTTTAACTTTATAGCGGTCTAAGATATCTAAAAGCTGATTTGTATAGGGAGGATAGGGCCCGTCGTCGTAGGTGAGGGCAACAACTTTCACTTCGGTATCGGCGCGGTTGATGCCGAAATAATTGTGAAATTTAGTAACTTTAATTAACAGCGATACTGCGAAAATTAACGCTATTGTGAAAAGCAGAAACTTTTGTAAAATTTTACCGATTCGCATAGCTGCACGCACTCGATCGAGAATGAAAGTGGATTGTTGTCAGATTACCACAATTGGGTAACTGAATCCTTAAGCTATTTTATCATTAATTATTGCCCGTTACGAAAATTTTCATTTTTGGCGATCGTACAATAGCTAGACGCTTCAAGTGCCAGTACACTTGTACCATACATATAGCGTAAGTAAGTCCAGAGCAAAAAAGCAATAATAAAAGATCCGGAGTTGTGGGGGGTGTAAGGCAAGGATGTATATTCGCAGCGAGTTTACTGTTGCTCTCACCCGCTCCTCCCCATGTTATATTTATTTGTATACTCAACTTTTTTAGGCAGCAATAATTCCCAACATGATTTCACTGCCAGATATCACAATTGTCAGCCAGATTTACGAAAGTGCTAATTCCCTCGTATACCGAGGCATCCTCAAATCTAATCAGCAACCTGTAATTTTGAAACTCCTCAAAGAGGATTACCCCACCCCAGCCGAACTCTACCGCTATCAGCAGGAATACGAAATCACTCGCCTTCTCAACCTAGAGGAAACGATTAAAGCCTACGAACTGCGAAAATACGATAACACACAACTCATGTTGTTGGAAGATTTTGGAGGAGAGTCCTTAAAAATCCTGCTGGATGGCAGTCCCTTGGCATTACCAGAGTTTCTCCACCTAGCCATCCAAATCACAGATGCGTTAGGCAAAGTTCATCAAAAAAATGTCATTCACAAAGATATCAATCCATCTAATATTGTCTTGAATCCTCAAACTGGAAAATTAAAAATTATTGACTTTGGCTTATCTACCATCCTATCCCAAGAGAATCCCAGCCTCAAAAGTCCTAATCTTCTAGAAGGGACATTGGCTTATATGTCTCCAGAACAAACAGGCAGGATGAATCGCTCACTAGACTATCGCACTGACTTTTATTCTCTTGGCGTTACTTTCTATGAACTGCTAACCAACCAGTTGCCTTTTGAATCCGTTGATGCACTTGAGTTAGTCCATTGCCATATTGCAAAACAACCCACTCCACCTCATGAAAATAATCCAGAAATTCCCTTGACTGTCTCAGAAATTGTCATGAAGTTAATGGCCAAAATGGCGGAAGATAGATATCAAAGTGCTTGGGGAATCAACGCAGATTTAAAAACTTGTCTCGCTCAATTTAGAAATGGTAAATTTCAAGCTTTTTCCTTGGGATACCAAGATATTTATCCTCAATTGCAACTCCCTCAAAAACTGTACGGGAGAGAATCACAGATTGAGTCCTTATTGAGTGCCTTTGATCGTCTAGCGTCGAGACAAGAAAAACAAGTAGGGGCTGGTTTAGCAAATAACCTGAGTAACCCAACGACAACTCAGTCACAAAATCGACCCGTAGAGACACAAACTGAACTCATGCTAATTTCGGGATACTCTGGTATTGGTAAATCAGCTTTAGTTCAGGAACTGTATAAGATCATAACTCAAAAAAGCGGCTACTTTATTGCAGGTAAATTTGACCAGTTGCAACGCGATATTCCCTATCAAGCTTTAGTCGCGGCCTTCCAAGAATTGGTGCGACAATTGCTCACCGAAACTGAACCCCAATTACAACATTGGCGAGAGAAGATTCGACGTGCATTAGGAATCAACGGACAAATTATTATTGATGTCATCCCCGAAGTGGAACTGATTATTGGCAAACAGAATCCCGTCCCAGAATTACCTGCAACAGAAGCAAGAAATAGGTTTAATTTAGCTTTTCAAAATTTTATTCAAGTTTTTTGCCAAAAAGAACATCCCCTCGTCCTATTTCTAGACGACCTTCAGTGGACAGACAGCGCTACGTTGCAATTGCTCCAGTTGATCATGACCGATTTTACTACTCAATATCTGTTTGTAATCGGATCTTATCGAGATAACGAAGTCAGTGCAACTCATCCTACTATGCTGACTTTATCTGAGATGAAAAAACAGGGAGTAGTAATTAATCATCTCTCTCTTTCACCATTGAATTTAAGCCAGGTTAATGAATTCATTGCGGATACGCTGAAAACCGAGTGCGTCCCTACGCAAAGATTAGCCGAGTTGGTTTGGCAAAAAACACAAGGAAATCCCTTTTTTATTAAAGAGTTTCTCAAGTCACTTTATACAGAGCAATTGCTGAATTTTGATCCAAATGCTGGGGCTTGGTATTGGGATTTAGAGCAAATTATAACGAGGAATATTACTGATAACGTTGTTGAGTTCATGGCCGATAAAATTCAAACATTATCAGATTCCGCACAAAAAGTTTTACGATTAGCCGCTTGCATTGGCAACCAATTTGATTTAGAAACGCTTTCAATTATTAATGAAACTTCTCAAAAACAAACGGCTGATGAATTATGGAATGCTATTCAAGCAGGATTGATATTACCCCTTGGAGATGATTACAAATTCCTGAAAACAAACCGAGAGGCCAATGACTTAAAAATTACTTATAAATTTGCTCACGATCGCATCCAGCAAGCCGCCTATTCCCTAATTCCCCCAGACGACAAGCAAGCGGTTCACTGGAAAGTCGGGCAACTGTTGTTACAAAATACACCACCACAGGTACTCCAACAAAAGATTTTTGATATTGTCAATCAGCTCAACTTTGGTATTGAAACAATTGACGTTCAGTTAGAAAAAGATAAACTTGCTCCATTAAATCTAATTGCTGGCAAAAAAGCGAAGGCATCAGCAGCTTGGAAACCGGCATGGAATTACTTAAGCATTGGTATAAATTGCCTGAGTGCAGATAGTTGGCTTCGTCAGTATGACCTAAGTCTAGCACTGTATGTGGAAACAGTAGAAGCTGCTATCTTGAGTGGTCACGTTGAGGACATGGAAAAATTGGCTGACATTGTGCTTCAACAAGCTACTTCATTGCTGGACAAAGTGAAAGTCTATGAAGTCAAGATTCAAGCCTATACAGCACAAAACAAACCGTTAGAAGCGATAGAGACGGCACTTTCAGTATTAAAGCTGTTGGGAATTCGCTTTCCCAAGAACCCAAATAAATTAGATATTATCATTGCACTCGCCAGGACAAAGATCGGGCTAGCAGGGAAACGAATCGAGGACTTGATCGACCTGCCAGAAATGACTGATCCTGACAAAATAGCCGCCATGCGTATCCTATCAATTATGCTTTCTGCTGCCTATTTTGCCACACCAGAATTGTTTCCGCTGATCGTGTTTAAACAGGTTAATTTATCAGTAAATTATGGTAATACTCCGGTGTCATCCTATGCTTATGCTACCTACGGACTAATTCTTTCTGGAGAAGTCGTAAACGATGTTAACTCCGGCTATCTATTTGGAAAACTTGCTCTCTTGTTAGTCGATAAATTCAAAGTTGAAGGACTTAAATCTCGGACATTATTTATCTTTAATTACTTTATTAGACATTGGCACGAGCATATTAGGGAAAGCTTAGCCCCTTTGCTAGATGCTTACTTGATTGGACGGGAAACCGGAGATTTAGAATATGCGACTTTTTCAGCCGGCGCATACTGCTACTATTCCCTGGTAGCGGGCCAGGAACTGACAAGGCTGGAACGCGAGATGGCTATGTACAGTAACGCTTTCCTGCAATTTAATCAAGAAACATTCTTTTATTACAATCAACTCCAGTGGCAGGTCGTATTGAACTTAATGGGTCGGGCTGAAAATAAGTGCCGTTTAATCGGTGAAAGCTATGATGAAACAAAAATGCTGCCCATTCATTTGGCGGCGAATACTACAAATATTTGTCACTCTATCTATTTTTTTAAATTATACCTCGGCTATCTTTTTCAAGACTATCAGCAAGCCCTGGAAAATGCCGCCTTGGTTGAAAAAAATATAAACAGTGCTGTGGGCTCTGTTCCTCTTTCTCATTTTTACAATTCCCTTACTCATCTTGCTATATATTTTGATGTTTCTAAATATGAGCAAAAACAAATCCTGAAAAAGGTTGAATCCAATCAGAAAAAGATCGAGAAATGGGCGAGTTCAGCTCCGATGACTCACCTCCATAAATTCTATCTAGTGGAGGCAGAGCGGCATCGAGTTTTGGGTGAAAAGGCTAGGGCGATCGACTACTACGATCGCGCTATTGCCTTAGCGAAAGAACATGAGTACCTCAACGAAGAGGCTTTGGCTAATGAATTGGCTGCCAAATTCTACATCGCTTGGGGAAAAGAGCAAGTTGCCCAAGCCTATATGACAAATGCTTACTACTGCTATTTACGTTGGGGTGCAACAGCTAAAATCACTGATTTGGAACGACAGTATCCAGAACTTTTAAAGCGTTTTACGAAAGCCAATTTGTCGGATAAATCGCGCAACAGCCTGTCTGATACATCTAACAGCATTTCAGGTGAAACGCTGGATTTGGCAGCATTGATGAAAGCATCTGGGGCAATTGCCAGTGAAATTGAGCTAGATAAACTCCTCACCACTTTGATGAAAATCCTGCTGGAAAGCTGCGGTGCACAAACTGGCTATCTAATTTTAGAGTCTCAAGGACAACTGCGAGTCGAAGCTTCAGGTGAGGCTAACTCAGATCGGGTGATGGTTTTGCAATCGACTCCTATAGAAACCTGTTTGCCTTTGTCGATTATTCACTATGTTGAAAGGACTCAGGAAGGATTGATTGAAACCAATGTTTCCCGTGAAGGCAGATTTACCCAAGATGCTTATATCAAAACACAGCAGCCCAAGTCTATCCTGTGCGCCCCTCTGATCAATCAAGGGCAATTAATTGGAATTGTTTACTTGGAAAATAATTTAGCAGATGGGGTTTTTACACCCGATCGCCTAGAACTAATTAAACTGCTGTCAAGTCAAGCGGCGATCGCCCTTACCAACGCTAGACTCTATACTCAGGTACAATCTACCCAAAATCGCCTGAATAAATTCCTCAATGCTATACCTCTAGGCATCTCCGTTCACGACGCCAAAGGACAACTGGTTTACGCCAATCCAGTTTCACAGCAGTTACTGAATATTCAAGATTTACCAAAAGCCGAAATCGAGCAACTCTCAAAAACCTATCACATTTATCGGGCAGGGACAGGGGAGATATATCCAGTCGAACAGTTGCCCCTGGTGCGATCGCTTGGCGGTGAAAAAGCTCAGGCGGATGACTTGGAACTCCACCACAGCGACGGGAGCATTTTTGTAGAAGCAACGAGTACGCCAATTTTCAATGAGACGGGTAATGTAGAGTACGCGATCGCAGCTTTTCAAGATATTAGCGATCGCAAGCAGGCACAAAAAACGCTGATCGAAAATGTCCGCTTAGAACAGGAAATTAGTGAGCGCAAAAAAGTTGAAGCAGAACTCGAACGAGCCAAAGAAGCAGCCGTTGCCGCCAACCTCGCCAAAAGCATTTTCCTTGCCAACATGAGCCACGAATTGCGAACTCCCATGAATGCCATTCTGGGTTTTTCGCAACTGATGAATCAGGATACCAATCTGTTAACTGAACAAAAAGAGAACCTTAACATCATTCAGCGCAGTGGAGAGCATTTATTATCTCTAATTAATCAGGTGCTTGACCTTTCTAAAGTTGAAGCTGGACGCATGACGGTATCTAAAAATAATTTGAACCTTCATCATTTTTTAGCTGAAATTGAGGATATGTTTGCCTTAAAAGCCATCGCTCAAAGCTTAGACTTACGATTTGAATGTGCTGCCGATGTTCCTAAATATATCTACGCTGATGAAATTAAGTTGCGGCAAGTGCTGATTAATTTAATCAGTAATGCCGTTAAGTTTACCGCTTTTGGAAGTGTGTATTTAAAAGTAAAAAACAAACAGGTAAAAACCCCAATAGAAGCCGAAACTAAAACAACCAACAACCCACAATCAACAACCATTACCTTTGAAGTAAAAGATACGGGAATTGGCATTGCAGTAGAGGAAATGGAGAATCTATTCAAACCCTTCGTGCAAACAGCATCCGGTCAAAAAGTGCAGCAAGGAACCGGATTAGGACTGACGATTAGCCGTCAATTTGTCCGCTTGATGGGAGGTGAAATAACAGTCATTAGTCACGGTAAAGCTTTCACCCCTGGAATGCCTCTCAAGGAATTTTTAGAAGACACAACGGGTACAACATTTAAATTTGACATTCCTGTGGGCATCGCTGATGCCAGCACAATTCAAAATCAACCCCAAAGTCGTCGCGTCGTTGCGCTAGCGCCTAACCAACCCCAATATCGCATCCTCGTGGTGGACGATCGAGATTACAATCGGCAACTGTTAGTTAAACTCCTCAAACCTGTTGGTTTTGAAGTGCAAGAAGCGAGTAACGGTATTGAAGCGCTTGCAATTTGGGATTCCTACTCACCTCATCTGATCTGGATGGACATGAGAATGCCCGTTATGGATGGTTATGAAGCCACGAAACGCATTAAAGGCACTATCAAAGGTCAAGCTACTGCTGTTATTGCTATTACTGCTAGCGTGTGGGAAGAAGAAAAGGCAGTTATTTTATCGGCTGGTTGTGATGATTTTGTGCGAAAACCGTTCCACACAGAGGCCATCTTTGACATCATGACTAAACATTTGGGCGTCCTTTATATTTATCAGGAGCAAGAGCTACCATCTCCCCCTTCTAATGTGACTGGAGAATCGTTAAATTTCACGGATTTATTAGCAGCGATGTCAAAAGAATGGATAGTAAAATTATATGAAGCAGCTATGGACGCTGATGCGGAATTAGTTTGTCAACTCCTTGAGGAGATTCCTGAATCTCACGCTTTCGAGCTTCAAACTCTCAGAAATTGGGTGACGAGGTTTCAGTTTGAGAAGATTCTCGATTTAACTGAATCCTTGGTTGGTGAATGATGATATTTTTAGGAATTACACACGGGTGGTCAGAAACCGGGTTTTTTTACGATAATACTTGGTTAAAGTCCCTAGATTCGCTAAAAAACCCGGTTTCTAGGCGTCGGAGTGCGTAAATCCTGACGAAAAGACGCGTTGCAGCCCGTTGATTCGCTAAAAAACCCGGTTTCTGGGTAAGATTGCGTAAGCCCCGTTTATGCTATTTGATAGCACGGGGTTGGTTCTGTTCCATCATTGACTTTAATGCCGACAGTTTTAAGTCTGTAAGGTCGCGGATGGTAATTGAGCAACCGTCTCCCAATTTAACAGCAGTGAAATAATAGCATTTGCCCAGGTAATCACTTTCTAGATGAACCTCTCCTTCAAGCGATTCTCCAGTCTCAACAACTTCTACTAATAAATCAAAGACTCCGGGACTTAATTGATTAAACAGTTTTTTGAGCACGGGTTCCCCCGCGAGTTCTGTTCGTTTTTTCCCTAAGAGTCTGGCAAAGACAGGGTTAACTACCAAGCAGCGAAAATCTTCAATTTCTCCAGCGATATCTCCCCTCACCGCCTGCACTGCGGCTATTCCATCCAGAGATGAATTTAGCAAATTTGCCAGCAGGCTGCGAGATTGGTAGGCAATTTCTGCGGTTTGCTGGTGTCGCTCGATTGCTTCTTTAAGCTGGCGTTTTTGCTGCTGGATAGTGACCTGAGTATCGAGGCGAACTAGCACTTCTTCCGGCTCAAAAGGTTTAGAGATATAGTCAACTCCTCCTACCTTAAAAGCTTTGACTTTATCAAATACTTGGTCAAGTGCGCTTAAGAAAATAATCGGAATTTCTGAGGTTTTTTCATCGGATTTGAGGGCTTCGCAGACTTGATAGCCGTCTATATCTGGCATTTTAATATCCAGCAATATAGCATCGGGGGGATGATTGCGAACTGTTCTCAAGGCCATCGCACCATTGGTTACGCAGCGAACTTTATACCCATTTTTAGTGAGAATTTCTGTTAGAAAACGCAGATTTTCTGGGAGGTCATCAACAATTAAGATGTTACCTTTGGGAGTTTCTAATTGATTGATGTCACTTGTTTCAGCCGCAGCCATCGCCATAAGTTTGCCTTCGCCTTTGGCATCGGCGAACTCACTTGTGGTGTTTTGCTTCTCTAGCAGAGAGCGAAAGTTATTCTTCGTAACTTTTTCTCCCATTACGTCTGAAAGCCGGTGCCACAGGATGGCTGCTAAATCTTTGATATGTCCTATGCTGAGGTACAAACTGTCAGCAACAGCACTATAAGTTGCGTTTTTCCAAGCAGCTTTTAAGATTTCCTGCTCAAGAAAATTTAACGGTTTACTGGTTTTGGACTCTAAGGCTGATTCGATAAATTCTAGAGCTTCTTCAAAAGTCATATACAAATCAATCTCATCGGGTAAGGTTTTTCAGTTTTGCACCCTAGCTTTGAGTTATACACCGTACTAAGTCGGTGGAGAAATTCCTAATAGTTATTATGACAGACTTATTGACACTTACGCTCCTGGACGATCGCCCCCGATCGTGATTCCACCTTGTCGAAACCCGAAAAACGCGATCGCGCCCGCTTAATTCTTTGTGAGGGCGATGGCTTAAACCCTTGTCAGTACATGGCTTTTAAGTTGCTTGTCACCCCCTCGACGCCTACGACATCGAGTCTTTGACATACATAAAGCTCTTAACAAATCTGAAAAACGGGTTCATTTTTCATAAATCTGAGTTCGCTACCTAGCGGACAACCGTATAACTCAGTATCAAGGCTTGTCTTGATCCAAAAGACAAGCCTTGATTAGTTTTTATATGGTCACATAAAAACATCCGCCGATTAGCGCCGACAATTCCCTTAATTTTCAGTATTATCACTGATGTATTTTAGCGCGTGATAGTGTAATTCTCACTCAGAAATATGCCCATTAGGCAAAGATCCGACTTTTCCGACTTTATGATCCGACTTTTCCGACTTGCTTTATGCCTATATTCCCAACATACTATTAATAGCATCTACCAAAAGACAGATAACAGTGCCAGTCATGCTGTCGATCTGCTCCATCTAAAGATAGATAGTAAAACCAGGGCGTCCGACTTTTCCGACTTTACGATCCGACTTTTCCGACTGACAGGGGTAGGGGAGGGGAGCGAAGATAGAGATATGGAAAGGATACAGCCTCAAGAAAAAGCATTGCATCATTTTGGGATGAATCTTGTAGGGTCGATCGAAGATCCCGCCGGAAAAATAAGGGTTTTCAGCTTTGATAAAATTCAAAACCATCCCGCAAATATGCAACGCTCTTTTTGAAAGGTGCTGAAAGATATGGAGGAAAGTGGGTGCACTTAGCTGTTTTCCAAGTCAAAGCGATCGCTCGGTTAACACAACAGCAATAGCATAATTCACCTATTGCTTAACAAAACCATCCAACAATAGCAACGTGCCGGAATTGGCTGCGGTTGGAGCAGAAATAAGAATTGATCGGAACCCCTGTTAATTTAACACACAAATTATCTAATTACCAGGATTATGACCATCCTTAACTACAACGAAACTACCTACCTGCAAGAAAATCCCGACGTGGCACAAGCCGTAGCTTCAGGCATTATTCCCAACGGCTTCGAGCATTGGGTAAAGTTTGGTTTTATTGAAAAAAGAAACCCACAAATTTCCTTCAACGAGCAATTTTATCTAGATGCTAACCCCCAGGTAGCAGCAGCAGTTGCCAACGGTAGTTTCTCAAGCGGATTTGAACATTATGCGCGGTTTGGAGCGGCTGAAGGTCGAGATCCCGTTGCCAGTACCACACCCACAGGATCTCAACTTCAAGAAATCTTAAAGCGCGGGTTTGTGCGGGTTGCAGTTAACGAGGATGCACTGGGATTTAGCAACCGGGAAGCCGACGGTTCATTTAGTGGGATTGGCATTGATTTTAGTCGCGCCATTGCCACTGCTTTGTTTGGGAACCCGAATGCAGTAGAATTCGTAGTCGTCAAAGCCGGTGAAGACTTTAATAGTGTTGCCAGTGGCGCAGTGGATATCGCCGCCACCCTGCCCACTCAATCTGTGCTCCGCGATGCCAGTTTAGGAGTAGATTATTCGCCTACCGTTTTCTTTGACACTCAAGCGGTATTGGTGCGTGGTAATAGTGGAATTAGTTCTGTTGAGCAGTTATCAGCAACAACCATCGGCGTATTAGCAGGAACGCGCTCTGGGCAAAATTTAATAGATGCCGCTCAACGTGCCGGAATCGCCCTCAACATCCAAACTTTCCCCTCACAAGATGCTCTGTTTGGCGCTTACGATGCGGGACAAATCGGTGCAGTTTCGATTAATCGCGGGGTGCTGAGCAATCGCATTCCCACCTTATCCAATCCGGGAAATCAAGTCATCCTGGATGAAGCCATTTCCAAAGAGCCTTTAGCACTCATCGTGCCGGAAAATCAGTCTGAATGGGCTGATGTGGTGCGGTGGGCGGTCAACGCTCCCATCCAAGCCGAATTCTTTGGCATTAACTCCCAGAATGTGAATGAATTTCTTGATGGAAATTCCGCCAGTAAGCGCTTTTTAGGCGTGGAAGGGAATTTAGGAGAATCTTTGGGACTCAAAAATGATTTTGCCTTGAAAGTTATCCAACAAATTGGTAATTACGAAGAGATTTACAATCGCAATTTCAATCCCGAAGTGCTGCCGCGCCAGCTCAATGAACTAATGTTTGTCGAGCCTGGGGGACTGCTCTATTATCCACCCTTTTCGGGGACTGACGAATTAAGTGTACCCTTAGTAAATAACGACAACCGCAACGTTTTAGAGGAAGTTTTAGACCGGGGGTTCGTGCGCGTTGGGGTGAGAAATGATGCACCTGGACTCGGTTTTGCTGACCCCAACGGCAACTTAAGCGGATTTGATGTGGATTTGGGTCGGGGACTAGCAGCTTCCCTATTTGGCGACCCCAACGCAGTGGAATTCGTGATTCAGAAAACGGGTGCTCAGCGCTTCAGCGATGTCGCCAATGGCATCGTTGATGTAACTAGCCGCAATGCCACCCACAACCTCAAGCGGGATGCTTTGCTGGGGGTAGATTTTGCCCCCATTAATACTTACGATGCTCAATTTGTAGTAACACCAACCGCCAGCGGAATTACCTCTTTTGAACAGCTTGCAGGTCGCCGAATTGGCGTGAGTGCAAATACCACTTCTGAGGCAACTCTGCGAGAAAAACTGAGTGCTTCGGGTATTAATGCGGAAATCGTAGCCTTAGATAGCTTCCAGACCCTATTTGATAGTTATATCAAGGGCGAATTGGATGCGCTCACCGGCGATGGAGGTCTGATTATCTCTCGTCTTCTCACCTTACCCCCAGAGCAGCGAGACCAGCATCAGCCCTTTCCAGAAGTCTTGGGAGAGGAGCCTTTAGCAATGGTGGTGGACGAGAATCAATCCCAGTGGAAGGATGTGGTTTCTGGCGTTACTTATTCTCTTTATGAAGCGTTAGAACTGGGTTTAACTTCAGAAAATGTGCGCCAGGAAATCAATAGCTCAGATCCAGTTGTCCGCCGCTTTTTGGGAGTGGAAGGAAATGTGGGTGAAAGTCTGGGTTTGGCGAATAATTTTGCTTTGAATGCGATTTCTGCAGTGGGGAACTATAGCGAAATGAGCGATCGCAACTTCCCGGGTATTCCTGTTAGCCCTTTGCAAGCGCCTTATACCGAGGGCGGTGTCTTGTTCTCGGTTCCTTTTGCTTGATTTTGCTGAATCGGGGTGATTCATGAAGGGAGCATCTCATATTTGTAAAAATACTTCTTCTGGCTCCTTCCTTCTTCCTCTTTCCTTCTGCCTCCTGCCTCCTGCCTCCTGCCTCAAAACTTCAATTTCTAGCGGAGGGCTGCTTTCATTGAGATGCTCCTTCATGAATCACCCTGACAACAATAAACCTTGAATATTGGCTAAGGACACTGAATCCAATCTTTAGCCGGATAAATACTCAGACTAGACTCAGCTAGATGTTTGCGGGATTGGGGTGCAACGAAAAAAGTAACAGAAAAATGTTCCTTCACATCTATCTTTCACCACCTTTAAAATCATGTCAAATTCTCAATCACTTATTGCAACAGACATTCGGTATTGTCCTGAAGATATAGAGAAAGCATTTTGGCAGCTATGGCAGCAGAATCGAGATTATCTTTACCGTTGCTGTGTCAAGTGGATGGGAGGGAATCCTACTGATGCCGAAGAGGTGCTCAGTCGCGCCATGCTCAAAGCTTGGGATAAGTTACCAGACTATGCCGAAAAAATCACCAACCTCCGAGCTTGGCTACTTTGCTTAACCCATAATCTCTGTATAGATATACACCGAGAACGTCGCCGGAAAGCAATGCAAATGGAGGATATTGAAGAAGTAGCTGCTACAGGAAGCTCAGCATTTATTTCTGGTTTGAACTCTCCTGAAGAAGCACTTCTACATCATGAGTTGGGACAGTACATTCGCCGCGCTATTGATACTCTTCCTTCTCGATTACGCAATCCGTTTATCCTGCGTTACTGCCACCAGATTGCCTATCAAGATATTGCCCAACAACTTGCTCTCTCGCTCAATAACGTTTACAAGCGCATCCAACAGGCACGAGAGATTCTGCAAAAGCGTTTGAGCAGGTATTTGTCAGGGTTGGATGATGCTTTGTTAGATTCCTCGGAGTCCTCTAAAAAGGGGGACGTTGCCTCGATGGGCGATGAATTTACTGTAGGGGTAGTGCCCCCGTGCCTACCCCGTCAAGATTCTGGGGCAGCCACGGCTGGGGCAGCCACGGTTGGGGCGATCGCGGCTGGGACAGCCACGGCTGGGGCAACCACGGTTGGGACAGCCACGGCTGGGGCAACCACGGTTGGGACAGCCACGGCTGGGGCAACCACGGCTGGGACAGCCACGGCTGGGGCAACCACGGGGGGATTGCCCCGACAATTCGATGAAACGATCGCATCCGACTCGATCGCCCCCATCCCTCAAAACAGTGGCGAGACAATAAATTATCAGGTAACAGCAATATGTCTAGAAACACTACACTCCGGGTGGTATCCCTCACTCAGTCCTCTGGGGTGGAGTTGAATGCTTACCTGGTTCTCGACGAAAAGCCAGCCCGAATTGACCAGAAGCTGAAAACATTAAGTGAGTACGTGCAGCAGTATCCTTCTGGGTGGAAGAAACGGTTGGAATTGGCGAATCTGCTGTATGCAATGGGTCGTATTGAGCAGGCGGTTGAGGAATATCGCCAAGTGATCGATCGGCAGCAACCATTGATTGGCGTGCGGTTGCAATTGGGGAAACTCTTGCAGCTTATGGGACGAGAGGTTGAGGCCGTAGCGGTTTATGAAAGTGCCTTGGCCAATGCACGCAATGAGGCGACTCGGCAGCATATCCGTGGATCGATCGCACTCTGTAAAGGTGACACTCCGGCAGCGATACTGGCTTTTGAGTCGGCGGCTTCCCTAGAACCAGATAATGCGGCTCACTGGCTGGCGTTGGGGCAGGTGCAAAGGGGGAGAGGGGATGCGGTTGCAGCTTTGCGAGCCTTTGATGCCGTTTTGTCACTGAACCCGGATGATGTTGTAGCGCTGATTGACAGCTACGACGCGAGTCAGGCGGTGGGGAATGTGCGCCAAGCCCAGCGGCGGTTGAGCAAAGTGCTAGAGGTGGCTCCTGGTGATTTTGGGGTACTCAAACGACTGGCGGATACTCGTTGCCGGATGAGATTGGTATCCGGTGAGGAGGGGAAGCAGACTAAACAGATGATTGGTTCTGTGCTGCAACTGGCTCCCGATGCGGCGGATGCCCGCGAGTTGCTGGCATATTATCACCTTTTCCGGGGGGAGTCGGCTAACGGGGTTGGGGTGTTGGAACGGTTTACTGAGGAACACCCGAATCATCCTAGGGGTTGGTATTCCTATGGGCGTTACTTGTTCCATACGGGGGAATATCAGAGGGCGGCGGAGGCGATGCTGAAGGCTTATCGTTTGTATCCCCAGGATTGTGAAATTTATCGGGCGTTGTGCGAGATTTTGCCTTTAACCTCTCCCCCAGTCCCTCTCGATCCCCCCCAGCCCCCCTTAACAAGGGGGGAGCCAGAGGAGGCAAAGTCTTCTAATTGCAAGGGGGAAACTCCTCTGGAAGTCCCCCTTTTTAAGGGGGATTTAGGGGGATCTAACCGTCGTCTCCCAGATCCTCTCGATCCCCCCCAGCCCCCCTTAAAAAGGGGGGAGCTAGAGCAGGCAAAGTCTTCTAATTGCACGGGGGGAACTCCTCTCAAAGTCCCCCTTGTTAAGGGGGATTTAGGGGGATCTAACCGTGAAGTAACCCTGACATCAATAGTAGAAGAGATGCTCGATCGTTTTCCCGATCGCTGGAGTGTTTGGACGACGGCGGGGCGGGTGTTGGTGGAAAGTTTTCAGGAAATCGATCGGGGGTGTGCTGTCTCTGTGCGGGGGACGCAACTTGAACCGCAGTTACCTGATGCTTGGTTTGGTCATGGGCGGGTGTTGGCGCTGGCGGGGAAACACCGGGAAGCGGTGGAGGCTTTGGCGCAAGGATGGCAGTTGTTGCCAGAAAATGGGGGTTATCTGCAATCGGTGTCTGCTGCGGTGTGGCTGGGGGAGAGTTATGGAGTGTTGGGGGATGAGGTGGCGAGTCGGAAATGGTTGGAAAAGGCTTGTCAGTTCGCTCAGGAAATGATGGAGTTTGATCCTGCGATGGCTAGTTACTGGCAAGGGAGAGCGTTGTTGGGGTTGGGGGATGTGACGGAGGCAGTGCAGGCGTATCGAAGTGCGTTGAGTCGGCGGTTGCTCTACCCTTTTCGCGGGGAGGTTGAGGAGGCTGTGAAACGGCTCAAAGGTAAGAGGCGAAAGGGCGATCGTGCTAAAGCGTAGAGCCTTGACTTCTTAGGGAAGTCGGGGATCTGAACCTCTCAGAGTGCATTGAGTTAGGAAAAAACAGCCTCTAACTCGAAAAATTCAGAAATTGACCTCTGGATTCGTCTTATAGGTGTAGAGACAAAAATACAATTTCGTCTCGACTCATCTCGAACAAAATTGAGGATAAAACCTCAATCAAAAACAAAAACTAAAACTAGCAAAAAGGAGAAAAATAATTATGAGACAGTTCTGGAGACTATAACATCAAAAATCAATTCTGATAGTGGAATATTTATCAGTAATTGAACATCAGTGATTAAAAATTGATGTAGTAGGGTAGGCACTGCCGTCAGCGCCTACCCTAGATATTTTGTTGCTGACCTTAAGTTAAGGACAAAACCTGGTGTAATGGGTGGAAATTAAAATTCTTGTACTGAGGGTACGTTGATCTAGGAAAAAACAGCCCCTAACTCGAAAAATTCAGAAATAGACCTCTGGATTCGTCTTATAGGCGTAGAGACAAAAATACAACTTCGTCTCGCCTCAAATCAGAAAATCAACAAGTAACACCATCATGAATTCAATGAAAAAAACTATGCGATTGGCCAAGTTTTTGGCATTTGCTCTGTCAGTTTTGATCTTCTGTTTTCCTACAGCAGCAATGGCAGATACTTGCTCTTCTCCTGAAAATCCTGTAATTCCGCAGCCATTGAGACAGATTAAAATTGATAACGGAAGTTTCAATGTTGATACAAATATAAGATGCCTGAAAGAATCAAAAAGAATTGACACTGCTGTAGTTTCCTTAGAGCCTTCTACTGCAACTGGAATAATTGACAAGATTGAAATTACTGGTACTGGGGGAAAACGTGAGTTTGGTTGTATGCCTAGCAAAGTTCAGCAAGGTACTAACCTAATTGAATTATGCGGTGGACCAGCGATCTTAGAAGCTGGAGATGTCAGATATCAGGCACAAGGAAGTGGTTTTGGAACAGAACCCGCGATCTTAAGCATTAACTTCAAATCTAACTAAGGGTAATCAAAAAGATAACACTCATTAGTTGGGATAAAAGAGTTGATATAGCTGTCCTTTCAAACACACATAGCTAAATATTATTCAATATATAACTATTTGTGTTTAAATTTTATGCGATTTTTGCTCATACCAATTTTTTATGAGGCTGCATAGAATCCGATCCCCCCTAACCCCCCTTAATAAGGGGGGGACAAGAGGGTGGTCAAAGTCCCCCTCCCGCGGGGGATGCGAGGGGGATCGAAATATATAGCAATCCTAAATCATTCTCATAATTATTGTAGGGGCAATCCCCCCGTGGTTGCCCGATAGATAGGGGGTAGGCACGGGGAGTAGGGGTAGCACTACCCCTACAAATTTATCTGAATCATTTAGGATTGCTATATGCAACAACCTATCAAATTGGTATCAGCTAATAAAGTTAACCATAAAAGCCGCAATATAACTACTGAAAATAACTCATTTAATCCATGATAAACATTCAAAAAAGCCCTAGGGGCAAAATATTCAATTCTGACTTAGCTTTTATCGCATTCTGTTTTTTAATAGCTTTATTTGGATTGGGTTATACTCTGACAATATTGCCAGAAATCGCACAATCTCAGTTAGTCAATCCAAATAGAATCTGTATTACTGGCGGTTGGAAATTTGGCTTAATTGTCACGCACATTCTCACTTTTGCGCTGATTCCGCTAGCAATGAGAATTTTTTACGACGGTTTAAAAAATTTGGGATTGGGGTTCAAAGTGATTTTTGCTTCCCAACTAGGTCTAGCTTTTATTATGGTAGCGATCGCCGCTGAAATTGGCTGGCACGTTACCCAATGCTGGTATTATCAAAACGATTTCACCATGCTGAATTTTATGTTCTACTTTTTCTTGATTTCAGCATTTGTATTGTGGTCAGATGGCCTGGTTATCAAGACAACTGCCCTCACGAGATTAGTTAACATTTTGTTCGCCATCAGTTTGTTGGTTATATCAATTTTATACCCTTTAGGTTATAAAGCTGATAACCCTAGCTTTAAAGTGCCAATTTATATTGCACTTACTATAGTTTTTGGAGTCTTGACCTACCGAGGTTATCAGCTTCTCAAAGATTGGAAGATTATTCTAGTCCCAATTTTTTCAGTAGGAGTCAACTTAACTTTTGTATTTCTTCTCGACAAATATGGAGGCGATCCCTATACCAACCCCCAAGTCGCTTTAAATGCTTTATTTCATATTCTCCATGACTTAGGTGGAACAGAAGCAGGAGTTGCTATCTTCACTTGGTTAGTTTACAGCAAAGGCATTGCTGAATTCAGTCACGCAAATCAAGAAAAATTAGCAATAGAAAATTAGCAAATATGGTTATATCAATAGCTGATTCCTTGCCGATTAACAACATTTTGTTCATGATTTATCCCCTTGGACATCTCGGTATAGCTCTGATTGAATGGGTATTACTAGGTTGGGGGATTCTGCTGTGGCGGCTATCACCCAGCTTAGCGATGATTGTTTTACCTTTATTGCTAGCCAGCCTTAGCTATGACAATTTCATTCTGTCCATAGGAAATTTAATTGGTGAAGGAGAGCTTTTAGAAATTCTCAGTAGGGTTCGCTTTCTCTTGCACGACTTAATTGTGCCGCTGTTCATTGTAATTGGTGTTGAACTTGCTCACCGTGCTGGAGCAGCTTGGGCGACTACAATAGTGCGAGTTTTATCTTGGGTAGTTGCATTCGGACTCGCGGGGATAGATATTACCACCAACTACATAGGATTGGAGTTGGAGCCAAGGTTTTTTGCGGAAATTTTGCGTTATAGCCCTGCTAACTTAACTGGCCCACCAATTATTACCATTGTAGTTAATTTGTTCATGCTACTGATTGGTATCGGTATCTGGGTCAGGCTGAAATGGTCGTGGTTATTTGTAGGAACATTTATTGCCCTACTTGGTAATGCTATGCCTTCATCTACAGTAGGTACACTCCCTAGTAGCGCATCTGAATTAGTAATGGCTCTAAGTTTGCTGTTAACAGAGCATAAAGTACAGATAAGCGGCAAAAAACTAGCTCGAAACCTACAACAAGAGAAGATATTTATGGCAAACAAAAATCCAGATACAGCTTTTGAGTGGGAGCATATTATCCCCAAAGATGGCTACAAAATATATCAGTCAGGGAGTCACATTAAAGGAAATTTTATCCAAGTTTTCGCTCCTGATGATCCTTACCGGGATGGGGAAGGAAAACTGAGGTTAATTACTTACTTGCACGGCTTTGCTTTGTGCCTGCCAAAATTCTATCAATCTCATTTAGAAGAATTGGCTAAGCAAGGCTATTATGTAGTTTTTCCTGATTTTCAAAACAGCCGCTATCCCGACGATATAACAACAAACAAAGGCAGTGAAGAAAAAGAACCCTTATCTTTTTGGTTGAACATTTTGAGTAAAGTAGTTTCAAAATGGGATAAATTCAAGATAGAGGATACTTTACTGCAATATCGGCGAAAGAAGATTGGCCCGGTTGTCCGCAAGCTCCTCAAACCTACCCTGTTCAAGTACCTTCGCCTTTCCTTAGCCTTGGTCGTACTATTTTTAGTAATCAAATTGTTCAAAAACCGCTATGGAAAGAATCTGAAGCAGCTTATTTACACTGTTGACCTCAGTCTTTTGCACAGCCCAGTGGAATGGATTCAACAAGCTATCGGCCTAACTGATGCAGCTTGGAAAAAATTAGGTCAAGATAATCCCAGTCTTGCTCAATCGGAGTTTGATTTTTATGTATTTGGTCATTCTTTGGGAGGATTATTAGCCATGAGTTGGCCTCTCTATATCGAGGAAAATCAACAAAAGTTTTTACCCAAACAGATTCTTACTGCCGCTCCAGCCCCAAGTACGGAAATGGGCATTCCTCAGATAGCCATCTGGATTTTAAAAATGTTCAATTCTCCGTTTACTGCCAAACCAATAAACATCCGTCAAATTGGCAGTAGGTTAATTCTACCCATTGGAATTTTGCATGGAGAAGATGACAAAATTGTGAAGCCTGGTTTTTGGATTGACCGCGCATTTGGGCAAAAAACATCTAATTTTGATTGCATCGCTAGTCACACGAAGAAAATTTACTTTTCGCTGTCTAATAAGGAGTCGAATCCTCCGTTAATTGCCTTTCACAACCAGGCCGTAACCGACACCACCTATTTTGATGATGCGTTATTTGCCAAGCTAGGTGGAGTCAAGAAACAGCCAAATATTTATAATAGCCAATATATTTGGCGGGGGTTCGATCTGGTCGTGACAAACCAAGCCGATGTTAACGAGTTACTCGATAAATTCAACCAGCCAGGAAGTTTGATCGAAGTAACAGATACTTTGCCCGAAAAATCTATTGATTTTACCAAGATAGCGATCGCTCTGTTAGTTGGGCTGACTTTTTTGGGGTTAGGATATTGGTTCTGGCAATATTACACACCTGTGTAATCTCAACCCATTCTCGGATCTCTAAAAATTCAGATATTCACCAGGGCGATCGTCTGAAAATGTAAAAATGAAAAATGACAGCTAAGATTTCGTTCTCAATTCCAATCCTAACTAAAGGTTAGGCACTGTTCACTTAACAATTAACCGATCGGGGAGGATACCATGACATTCAAAATTCTCAGCTTAGATGGTGGCGGCATCCGGGGAGTATTATCTGCTACAATTCTCAAGCAGGTAGAGACAACCATACAAGAAAAGACAGGTCAGAAATTGCATGAATATTTTGACTTGATTTCTGGCACATCCACTGGCTCAATTCTGGCGGCGGCGATTACCTGTCAGATGAATGTTCAGCAAATGATTGATTTCTACTTAGAAGAGAGAAAAAATATATTCCTACCGTCGGTTCGTGAGGCTCGAAAATGGAGAAAAGTAAGTCAAGCTATCGGCAGTAATTTGTTATACCCCCACGAACAGGGAGAGCAGGGTTTAGCTAAAATATTGCAGAAAAAATTGATTCACCCGGAGTTGGGCTCTCCGAAAATGAGCGAGCTCGATCGACCCTATATTCTGATACCTGCTTATGACGTTTATTCCCGAAACACAACGTGGTTTACGAATAACCCGGCCGATGCAAAAACGTGGTACGACAACATTGAACTCTGGAAAATCTGCACTGCCTCAGCATCAGCACCCACGTTTTTCCCCCCTTACAACCTCCCCTATAACGAGGAGCAAAGTCTTCCCCATATCGATGGCGGTGTCTCAGCCAATAACCCGGCGTTAGTGGCGATCGCCCACGCTTTGTTGATTGAAAAACAAAACCAATTACAATTGAGCGATATTGCTGTCCTCTCCATTGGCACTGGCAATACAACTCGTCCCTACAGCTATGAAGAAATCAATGGGTGGGGACAGTTGGGCTGGGCTGAAAACCTACCGGATATGTTCATGAATCCTGCTGCCCAAAATTCTGAAGCTATCTGTTACCAAATCATGGAAAGTACAGGGGGGGATTATCTGCGTTTGGATTTCGATCTAAACCAGCGCTTCCAAGGAGAACAACAGCCCGGTCGTCTGCGACCCACGCTGACCAAGCGAGAAAAGCCCTACAACGAATACATTAAAACACAGAAGAATCAGTCTAAAAAAATCAGCGAAGAGATCGACAATCCTGACAATTGTGAAGAACTGAAAGATGCGGCTGAATGCTATCTCGATTGTGGAGAAGTTTACTATAAGAACCACAAGGTTCCAGTTGTAGAGGCAATTCAACAGTTTATCAAGTTGGATTAGCATTGCTGCTTTAACCACCAACAGCATCTCACTTTGGCAGCCCAGCTAGAAATCTAAGTTGTGAGGCAGGAGGCAGGAGGCAAGAGGCAGAAGGAAGGAGCCAGAAGAAGTGTTTTTACAAATATGAGATGCTCCCTTAACCACCTTCCCCTACTTGCCGAACCTCTGCTCTTTAAAACAGCCCCTGCTTAATAAGAAGGCTATCCAAATTAAAACTGCCAAAGTAAAAGTATAAATCGTGCCTGTAGACAAACTCTCATAACTCATGGAACTTATTTGGTTCTTTAAAACCCTCAACAAATACATTGCCTCCTACAAATGGCAATTCATTTTACTCTTTACCTGCCTAATATTCGACGCAGCATTTGATTCAGTCTTCCGAGCCAGCTTAAAATTTATCATCGATGCCGCCATCGTTCCCCAAAACTATAGTCTTCTGGTTCTAATCCTGTCATTGCTAGTTGTCGGAGCAATTCTATATGCCTGCATCGGCTTGCTAGGAATTTTCCTAGGAGCGCGTTTGGGCATTTTAATCACCAACAATATCCGACACTCTCTATTCGAGCATCTCCAAAGCCTTTCAATGGAGTTTTTTGGACGGCGTTCAGCCGGGGATATTGTCAATTGTCTCATCGCCGATGTCCAAAAGGTGGAAAATGGTGTAATTACAATGGGGCTGACAGTCGTTGTTTTAGAACTGTCTAACTTCCTATTTTCTCTGGTTTTCCTCTTCTTCCTCAACTGGCAATTAGCCCTGCTCAGTTTAATCGGTTTAACCCTCTGTACCATTGCCCCAGCAAAAATTGCCAGCCTTGCCACCGAAGTCGGCTATAAGTTGCTGCAAAAAGAAGGACAGATTGCCAGCGTCGTCGAAGAGAATATCCTCTCGCAAACCGTTGTCAAGATATTCGGGCTGGAAAACCAAATGAGTAAGGATTTTTCCAGGGATTTGAATGACTTAAAACAGGTTTATGTCCGGGCAACCTTTCTCTCCTACTTAGTGCAGAAAGTTCCCATGATTGGTTTTGTCATGACGCAGCTTATCGTTTTAAGTATTGGTGCAGTGATGACCTACAGGAATATAATTTCTGTAGGAACTCTTACCTCTTTTCAAGTTTTAATGGTAGGTTTGAATCTCAATATTCTTGGTTTAACTTCGTCAATACCTGCATTTATTGATGGAGTGGCCGGGCTGCAACGCATCAGCGATATCTTATCAGAAACTCCGGCGATTCAGGATGCACCGGGTGCGATTGATTTACCTCACTTTTCCAGTGATATTAACTTTGACGATGTTACCTTTAGCTACTCCCAAGATAGAGGAGGAGTTAAAAATCTATCCCTGAAGATTCGCCAAGGAGACTTCGCGGTATTTGTCGGTCAAAGTGGAGCAGGCAAAAGTACAATTGTCAACTTGCTGACGCGGTTTTATGACCCAGATAAAGGACGCATTCTGTTTGATGGAGTTGATTTACGTCATGCAACAGTAAGCTCCCTCCGTTCTCAAATTGGACTGGTTTCTCAGGATGTAATTCTCTTTAATTGCTCGGTGCGAGAAAACATCCGCATGGGCTATCTAGAAGCCACTGACGAACAAGTCGAAGCCGCAGCCAAAGCCGCCGAGATTCACAAATTTATTTTGTCCTTACCCCAAGGCTACGACACACCCGTTGGTGACAGGGGCGGAGAGTTATCAGGAGGACAACGGCAAAGAATTGCCTTAGCTAGAGCCTTGGTAAGAAATCCAGCCATTCTGATTCTGGATGAAGCCACATCCGCCCTCGACCCCGCCACAGAAGCCGAAATCCTCGCCACCATCGAGCGCATCACCAAAGAACGCACGGTGATTTTGATTACCCACCGCATGGCCCATGCCTTGCGTGCGGATGTCATGTACGTGCTGGAAAACGGCAGCTTGGTTGTTAGCGGTTGACACACAGATTTGACCTGTACTGAACATTTTGGAGTTAAAAATTATGACCAGCACAAATGATTACAAATGGCTAATTCCCTCTTCTCATAACCTTGGCTCGAAATCTCTTGAAGAAGAGAAAGAGATGTGGGATAAAAGCCACGAAGATTATACCAACACCGCTTTCAGCATCACCCAAGACCCCAAAATCTGCAAAAACTTAATCCGTCCAGAGCGTTCTCCCGGCTATGATATTCCCAATTCCCCTGACATCAAAGTCCTAATTCCCGGTTGTGGCTCGGAAATTTATCTTCAGAAGACCTTACTAGAATTTTGCCCCCAAATTGGACAAATCTACTGTACCGATTTTTCCAAAACAGCGATTGAAAAAGCACAAGCAGACTGGAAAAAAGCAGATGGAGATTCTCGACTCAACAATCAGCAAATCGTGTTTGAGCAAGTAGACTCCACGCGAATCACCGAACAAAAACCGGAGTGGAACGATAAATTTGATTACGTCCTCCTTGTAAATTCTGTGGTTTCCAGTGAGGATAAAACCAACCGCGAGATGATTCGGGAATTTGGGAAAATTCTCAAGCCAGGTGGCAAGATATACGGATATTTTCCAACCACCTTATGCTTCTTAGAAATTGCCTATTTCAGTCGCAAACACGCTCACTGCATCACAGAGGGATACATCGATGTCTACGGCAATAAAGTTTGGGATGCTGAGTGGCAAGATCCCCAAATTTATTACACTCCCTTGCGGTTAAATCGCATCTTTAAAGAAGCGGGATTAAAACAACTCAGTTTGGAGATGCAGTTTTTGGACTATGAGCCTTTTGTTTCGATGTTTAAAGAGATGATCGATCATGACGACCCGGATATTTTTCTCTGGCATCTTCTAGTTCGTTATGAAAAATAGGACTTAGGCATTTGGGCGAAGCATCTCGCTTGATGCTTCGTTTCCCTCAGCATGACACATAGGCTTTGCGTAATTAGGGACACGGCATTGCCGTGTCCTTCTTCGTGTCAACAACTAGGTTAAACCCGCAGTCCGGCAAGGGTTGAAACCCCTGCCTCAAAGCTAAAGTCCTCGCTATGAGGACTGAAAAACTCATTAGTCCTCTTCAGAGGACTTTAGCTATTAGACAGGGAATTCATTCCCTGGCGGTCTGGCGGACTGGCGACTGTCAGCGGTGAGTTGTGGTTGAGGTCAAACTCTAGAATCGGGAAATTAACAGAGGCGAGAAGTACGATCGCCCTTTTGAAGAGAAATGTATCGAAATAGAAACGCGATCGCAAATTTATTTGTTCTACCCTCCGATAACTCCCCACCTCCCGATGGTTTCCCAACTACGCTTCAACTATCAAAGTAATGTTGTCAAGTCTCGCGACGCGAACCACGTCACCCGGTTTCAAAGTTATTTTTCGTTAGCGAAGCCCTCAAAGACGATCGCACTTCGCCTGCCACCAACTGTTTTGGAAACGAACACCACCGCATTCTTGAGGGCGAATTTGTTCATCCCCGATCGCTGTTTCAACATCGTTAATAGACATAGCTGCTTGCTCCTGAATATAAACTCGACTTGATTTGTGCGGATGTCAGAAGCTTGTCTGTCAACTTCTTCTCCACACTCAACCGTGTCACTTCTGATTATTATTTGAGCGGTTTATACAGTATTTTAGGGATTTATTATCGGAGCTTAAACGAGATAAATCAAGCCATAGAATGCCATTAAATATCAGAAATAAAAGCCACTAAATCTTTGCCTATTATAGCGAAAAACTGCGAAAATGAAAACGGCAAACAAGCAAATCTGGAATTTGGGAAAGTTAACGCTGCAATTAATATAGATAGGTTTTTGTCAAATAGAAATGCGCGAATTAGAATCAGCTATGGAGATATTTGTCAAGCTTAAAAATTCGCGGGACGAAATCGGGATTAATAGCTATTCGATCAATGTCGGGTTAGCTTTCCTCAACTCGTGTATCGGAGCCAAAAAAGAGGCGGAAGAGCTCGCCGAAAAACTTTATGTCGATCGGGAAAACAGTCAGTTGGTGGGTACGGGATACAAATTAGTTTTTCTCGCCGCCACCTATCAAAACCTGCCAGAGACAGAGAAAGCTTTGAGCTTGTACCGCCAAGCGATCGCGATCGCCGACCAAAACCAGTACAGCAGCATCAAAGCCAAAGCTCTCAGCGGTATAGCAGCGCTGTACCGAGAACCGGGAGAATTTGACCAAGCCCTGCAGCACCATCCAGAAGCAATAGAAATACTCGATCGAGCCAGCGCTAAATTAGACCGAGCCGAAGCTTGCTATCAACTAGCACTGACAGAACAAAAAATTGGTAACATCGAGAAAACGAAGAAAATTTTGACCGCGCCCTTCAACTGTTCAGCGAAATGGACGCTAGCAAACAAGTAGAAAAAGTACAGTTAGCCCCGACAAAAAAACCGAAAAAATACCTAATTAATCCAGCAACAAATCAGAAAATAGATACAATAAATGAAAGAACAACCATAAACTTTGTAGATATGAAACTAAAACGATTGGGACACGTAGCCGTCTGCGTGCAAGACATAGAGAAGTCTGCAGAATTCTACCGCAACTTGGGTATGGAGTTAGTCTGGAAAGATGCAGACTGGGCTTATTTGAAAGCAGGAGAGGACGGATTGGCGCTGTTGAGTCCGAGTTACGACCAAGCAGGGCCGCATTTTGGGTTTGTATTTGACGATCGTACCGAAATGGAATCCGCCTACGAACAACTCAAAGCCGATGGTGTTTCCGTCACCCACATTCACGAACACCGCGACGGTACTGCATCTTTTTACGGCAGAGATCCAGATGGGAACGGCTTCGAGTACCTTTACGAACCGGCCTGACTATTTTCGGACTTGCCGATCGCGGCGATCGGGCTAAATCCGCGTAAGGTGCGCGGTCTGGCGCACCTTACAGATTAGTGTGTCCGCGCACTCAATGCCCGTTGCGGACGGCCCGGAACCTCCCTAAAACTCGCCGAATAAAGTTACATACTTACACCGACGCTTCTAAAGTAACGTGCAGGCTGTGAATCCGAAATATATCCACAACTTCCGAAAATCGGCTCCATAATCTAAAATCTAAAATCTAAAATCTAAAATCCTCATGTTGCAGAGAATACAAGTCAGAAACCGCTGGAAATCAATCTTCAAACCCTGGGAAGAAGCAGACCCTTGGCTGTTTGGCGCTTGCATCGCCCTCACCATCTTCGGGGGAGTCATGATCCGCAGCGTCGAAATCAACCAGGGGCTGATCGACTGGTGGCGGCACTGGGTAACTGGGGCAGTCGGTTTGTTCCTCGCCATCATCATTTCCCGCTGCCGTTACCAAACACTGATTGAGTGGAAATGGCCGATTTACATATTAATCAATTTGTCCCTGATCGCAGTGCGGTTTATCGGTACTACAGGGCTCGGTGCCCAGCGGTGGATCAACATCGGCGGCTTTTACCTGCAACCGTCAGAATTTGCGAAAGTAGGCATGATTATCACTTTAGCAGCTCTCCTACACGACAAGACTGTCCCCACGGTGGGTAATATGTTGAGGATGCTGGCGATTATGGCTGTACCCTGGGGATTGATCTTTGCCGAACCAAATTTAGGTACTTCCTTGGTGTTCGGCGCGATCACAATGGGGATGTTTTACTGGGGTAATGTCAATCCCGGCTGGCTAATATTGCTATTCTCTCCTCTCATCTCAGTTCTCCTCAATAACCTGTCTACACCGATTTGGGTAGCCTGGGTAGTTGTTGCAGGTATTATCGCTTGGCGAACCCTGCCTTGGCCCTGGTTGGGGACTTTCGGTGCTGTGTTGGTGAACGTTGTTTCTGGACAAGTCGGACAGCTTTTTTGGAATGTACTCAAGGATTATCAAAAAATGCGTCTGACAGGGTTTTTAAACCCAGAGAAAGATCCTTTAGGCAGCGGATATCACTTGATTCAATCTCGGATTGCTATTGGGGCAGGGGAACTGAAAGGCAGGGGTTTGTTTCAGGGAACGCAAACTCAGCTTAACTTTATTCCCGAACAGCATACAGACTTTATCTTTTCAGCTATTGGCGAAGAATTGGGGTTTATTGGCTGCATTTGTGTGCTGTTTGTGTTCTGGTTAATTTGTTTCCGGTTGGTGACGATCGCTCAAACTGCTAACGATAATTTTGGTTCTTTGCTGGCGATCGGCGTACTCTCAATGTTAATTTTTCAGGTGTTCGTGAATATTGGGATGAACATTGGCTTGGCTCCGGTTACGGGCATTCCACTGCCTTTCCTAAGTTACGGGAATGCGTCGCTGCTGAGTAATTTTCTCGGCCTGGGACTGGTGGAGGCTGTAGCAAGCCAGCGACAGCGCAAGAAGCGTTGGAATTAGGTCATTGGTAATTGGTAATGAGTTTTGGGAATGCGATCGCCCTTTTGATTTCTTTCGAGAAATTCTGCGGGCGATCGCCTTTTTTTTCGATGGGCCAAGGCCCATCTGAATTTTACGCTTCCTGAGCCGTGCCTTGATGACAGTCAACTTTGATAAAATTCTTGTGGGGTGCGCGCCAGAACCCGCCCAAAAATAAAATTTAGAGGCCCCACATCTTCAGTAGATCAACTTAATTCAAGCACTCCTGACGCAAAAAATAAATGGTTTTATGCGCTATGAGTAAGCCACTCTCTGTGCAGTGGACGCCCTACTGAGGACGTTATTAATGGCTGAAACCCTTGCTATTATTACATCTTTTCTTCCTTCCTTCTTCCTTATTCCTTATTCCTTCTTCCTTCGCCCCTGATTACTCGTTCATATTCTTGTACGTAGCAACAGCCGAAGGCGAACTCCGGTTTAAATAACGGAATATCCAATACTTAAATACCGTATCCAAGATCACTGGAAACGTTGCAATGAACAAAAATATGAACTGCCTATTTTCTGGTAGTCCCAAATGCCTCGATAAACCTTCAAGAATTACTTCCCAACCATGAGGCGAGTGGAATCCGACAAACACATCCGTAAACAAAATAATTACGAAAGCTTTCGCACTGTCGCTGAGGCCGTAAATCACATCGTCCATGAAAGACTTTAAAATCTCAATCTCTTTCTTGTTAGTGACGATAATCGCTGCAAAGGCAATGCAGGACATCAAATCGGCAAAAATATTTTTAATAGCTCCACCACTTTCAGCGCGGTATTCCTCCGCTAGCTCAACTGCTTTCTCGGCAATCTTCTTTTCCGTTTCCTCTAAAGAAAGCGACGGAGCAATGCCTATTAACCTTTCAAATTTGAGGTGTTGCTCAAATCTCTCCAGTTCTTGGAATGCTTCTTCTTCCAGGTTAACATTTATGAAAAGTGGAGCATTTTCTTTGCCCCTAAAATGGTCTACTACCGGGCCGACTAAAAAGTTTTTGGAAATTTGATTCGTCAACAGCGGAACTAAAATCAAAAGCAAAATAAATCTCAGAGAAATAATTGTTTTTACTTTGGAATTGCGAAAATTCTTAACTACTTCTTTTTCCGCTTCCGGGTCTAAATCTTTAGTAATTCGATTCAAAGTTCCCAGAAGCGATCGCGGTAATAAATTCACTTCTTCATAGTTAGTATCAACCTCACCATCGTGAATTTTAACAGAATTAACTGAACCTTTATTTTGATCAGGTGGAGAGCTGCTATTTTTTGTAGATTTTGGCTGCACATTTACTGAACTGACAACCGGAACAATTGCCGTCGATCTACTAGTATTAATATACTTGTCGATGACTCCATCAATAAACTCTAGCTTCTCAAATATAAGGGAGGCTCTATCTTTATTGTTGAGATGTAATCCGTGCTGGTGATGATCCGCGCTGTGCCCCGTTTTCGGTTTGGCCCCCACTCGCTCCGGCAGTTCCAAAAAAGAACGGCTAGCATTAAACTCAACCATTCGGGTTTGGATAACCTTGAGGTATTTTTGCAGTTCGGATTTAAAGTAAGACAGGGTGCTTTGTCCGTAATCTCCCGATCGCTCAGAGATTCCTTGACCGCCAAAATGCTCGTCTTCGATCGCCTTAATTGCTAACGCAGCATCGTAGGCCTGTTCTAGGGCCCTCTCAGGCGTTTCTCGATACCATTGGTGAAGGCTGTAGAGATATTTTACAATCCTGTGCCACGGAGAAGTATTCATAGCTAAAGCTTGTTAGTTGGCTGCAGACATTATTGATTAAAGTATTCATGGTATGGTAACAAATTTACATAAATTGGGAACTGCCACCGAGGATTCAATTTGGATTGTCGGATCTGCCCGCAGCGGTAAAACCACTCGTTTAGTCGAGCAGTTCTGCATTTGGAGCAAAACTGTCAAGCCTTTGCCCACAAAAGTTTCAGGGCGATCGAGTTCGGGGCGGCGCCGGGCTGGACAAACTGCCCCAGCAATTTTAGTCTTAGCAGCTAACGGAGACAACCGGCTAGAATTGGCCGATCGCATCGCCGTTGCTACCGAAGGAAAATATACCTTTCACTCCACAACGCCCTTCGGTTTTTTTGAGCAGGAAGTATTGTTATTTTGGCCCCTGCTAGTTCAGTCGCTGGATGTGAGAGCTCAATTTCCCCTACGGCTGCAACCTGAAACAGAACTGGAACTTGCCGCGAGACTCTGGCGTCGCGAACTAGACGAAGGCATTTTGCAAAAAACAGGGGTAAGTCCAAACCGAATGGTGCGTCGAACACTAGACTTATTACAACTTGCTGCTGTCAGCGGTACACCGAGAGAAGAGATTCCCAGCATTCTGGAACAGGGATTTGCGGCTGACGGCGGCTCGACAAACCTGTGGACTAGCATGGGAGAGTTGCTGGAAAGGTGGCGGGAATGGTGCTTGACGCGGGGGCTCCTGACTTACGGGATTGTTTGCGAACTCTACTGGCGCTATTTGTTGCCGGATGTCAGTTACCAGCAGCATTTGGCCTCTAGATATCAAGCTGTGATCGCGGACGATGTTGACGATTATCCGGCGATAAGTCGCCATTTGTTCGATCGAATGCTCGACTTCGGTGCAGCGGGGGCTTTCTCCTACAATCCAGAGGGAGGAGTGCGTTTGGGCTTGGGAGCTGACACGGAATACCTAGCCCGACTCGAAAGCCGCTGTCAAAGTGTGGAAAATTTGGACGCAAAAGCGGGTTTAGCCGCAGAGATTGGAGAGTTAGCGGTAAGTTTAGCAGTTAATTCTGAGGGTTTTTATCCTTTAGGCTTGAGTTTGCCCGGTAAAGTTCGATCGCTCCAAACCACTTCCCGCGCTCAACTGCTGCGAGAAACCGCCGAAATCATCGTCGATGCGGTGAAGTCACAAGCCGTGGAACCGCAGGAAATCGCCGTAATTGCCCCTGGGATGGATGCGATCGCCCGTTACAGTTTAACGGAAATTCTCGCGCGAGATGGTATCGCCGCCGTATCTCTCAACGATCAGCGTCCCCTCTCGACTACCCCAGAGATTCGAGCTTTACTCACTTTGTTAGCCTTAGTTTATCCGGGACTCGGCCGTTTAGTCGATCGAGACGGCGCAGCCGAAATGCTGGTAGTGTTGGGCAGCCAGAAACACCGTTCATTGGAAACAGAAGATTCCAACTCGACGTTCAATCTAAAATCTCAAATTCACAATCAAAAATCGATCGACCAAGTGAGAGCAGGTTTAATCGCCGATCACTGTTTTTGTCCAGATATCGATCGACCTCAATTGCTGCCAATTACAGCCTTTCCCCGGTGGGACAGAGTGGGACACCGAGCAGCCAGGGCCTACGAGCACATTGTCGAGTGGATCGAACAACAGCGATCGCAACAGCAGGAGCGGCTGTTGCCGAGTCCAATTGCCCTACTCGATCGAGCCATCCAGAAATTTCTCATGAACGACAGATACCTGCCCTACGATCGGCTAGCAGCCCTGCGCGAGTTAATGGAAACTGCCACCCACTACTGGGAAATCAACGGGCGAATGCAGCGCGTAGAACCAACAAACGGCGGCGACTCAGAAACGATCGCCCGGTTCATCCAGTTGTTGCGCCAAGGAACCGTCACCGCCAACCCCTTTCCAGTGCGTCCAGAAGGCCCAGCAGCCAGAGCCGTCACCCTCGCCAACATCTTCCAGTACCGCAGCAGCCGCCGCGGCCACAAATGGCACTTTTGGCTGGATGCCGGCTCGCCCCTGTGGCTGAG
This sequence comes from Microcoleus sp. B9-D4, assembly GCF_036705105.1. NCBI lineage: Bacteria > Bacillati > Cyanobacteriota > Cyanophyceae > Oscillatoriales > Microcoleaceae > Microcoleus > Microcoleus sp. B9-D4. The sequence goes on along the minus strand of NZ_JAUBTS010000015.1, from coordinate 43,525 downwards.
CGGCGGTGCGGCGACATTGTTTGGCGCTCCCTTATTTTTGCGATCGCAACTGGGGCGTCCCTGGGAAACCGAAGAGGAAACGGCGGCCGACCAACAGCGACTGCGGCGAATTCTGCTAGATTTGTTAAGTCGCTGTTCCCTGCTTTACCTTTGCCACAGCGAACTATCCGTCAGTGGACAAGAACAAACCGGGCCGCTTCTGCCCCTAATTAACAGCTCTGTTTCTTGTCAGCAGTCAGCATAACATTCGCTTCAGCAGGCAAGAGCAAGACTTAATTACCAAATAGTTCGCTAAACTTATCCATACTTAATCGCCCTTGAGGAAGTTCTATGTTTGCCGTTAAACGAGCGCTAAAATTGAATAACAACAAAGCGACTTTGATGGCAAGACACGCAGGATTCCGGCGTGTAGTATTTAATTTTGGATTAAGCCTGCGAACTCAAATGTATAGTGAGGGGAACTTTACCGACAAGAAGGTAATCAACGAAGTCAAAAAAGTTCTTACCAACTACGTCAAGAAAAAGCCTGAATTCGGCTGGATGAACCAGTTGTCTAGTCGAGTTTACCAAAATGCGTTGATCGATCTAAAAGATGCGTTTAGTCGGTATCGATCTGGGAAAGCAGGTCATCCAAGATTCGCTAGTCGCCGAGACGGTCAATCTTTTACAGTCGATTCGTCTAACGGAAAAGTTCTACTAAGCGCTGGCAACACCATAAAGATTCCTACCTTGGGAACTTTTCGGCTCTACGAAGCCCTAGAAAGCGATTACGTGTCTCAAACTTTTACGATTTCAAAAGAAGGAAGTCGTTGGTTTATTTCCTTCTGTGTTGACGCCGAACGTTTACCAGTTCAACAGTCTCAGGCATCCGTGGGAATCGATGTAGGCATTAAATATGCGGCCACACTGTCAAATCAGCAGATATTTGATGCACCAAAGCCGTTAATAGCCAGTGCGAAAACCAAACTTGCTACCTTGCAGCGCCAAGCATCAAAACAGGTAAAAGGCTCCCAAAACCAACGCAAAACCTATAATAAGATCAGCAGACTCCACGCGCGGATAGCTTGCATTCGCCTAGATTTTATTCACAAGTTAACAACTTATTTAGCCAAAAATTTCAAGCGAATTTTGATTGAAGACTTGAATATAAAAGGCATGATGGCGAATCACAAGTTAGCTGGGGCAATATCAGATATAGGATTTTACGAATTCAAACGCCAACTTGATTACAAGTGCAAAATGTATGGAGCAACTTTAGTGCTGGTAGATCAATGGTTCCCTAGCTCTAAAACCTGTTCTAAGTGTGGCCATAAAAAAGATATGCCACTAAGCGTTCGGACTTTTGACTGTCATGCTTGTGGCATATCTTTAGATCGTGATTTGAATGCGAGTTTAAATATTTTAAACTGGGAACCCAAGGCTATTGGGGGATAGCCTACTTATCTTGGGATTAGCCGTCTACCCAACAGCGTAGGAAGTGAACTCGGATTGTGTCTAAAAACGATTTTAGACAAGTTTAGGTAAGTTTTACAAAGCAGGCACATCTGTATTCAGCATTCGACATTCGGAAAGAAAAAATTATGACAGCGAGGATTTTTATTTTTTCTGATTCTGGATAAATAAACCGGGCTGACTCCAAGCCCGACTTCTAGGTTCTCTCGAACTGGCGCGATATTAAAGTATACCCAACATAGGCATCAAAACGTGCAATCATTAATATTTTGATATCAAAAGATGCCCGGCTTAAAAAATATCTATAGCCGTGGCAGTTTTGATTTAGTATGTTAGAAATGATGGGGTTATTAATCAATTTTAAGCCAGATTTGTGGCAACAAACTGATACTAATCAGTTCTTAAAGTTAATCGGGATCGTCGTTTAAAGGAGCCAAAATAATGCCAAGTGCAGTGCCATTAGTAATTATACCACCTCCAACACCAACACCAGAACCAGAACCAGAGACGCCAACACCAGAGACGCCAACACCAGAGACGCCAACACCAGAGACGCCAACACCAACTCCGACTCCGACTCCGACACCAACACCACCTCCCTCCGGGGACGACACCTTTGGTGGCATAGATGACACAGTGGGCGGAGGCCAAGGTACCTCGCCTGCAGTCATCGGCGGCGTAGTCCGCGGCACAGAAAGCAACGACTCCTTAGCTGGCAGTCCCGGCCCAGACGTGATTTCCGGGCTGCAAGGCAACGACACCTTGCAAGGAGTCGGAGGCGACGATTTACTATTTGGCAACGACGATGACGACGTGCTGTTCGGCAATGAGGGCAACGACGTTCTCGACGGTGGTTCAGGACTCGATACCCTGTACGGAGGCAAAGGCAACGACTGCCTCGACGGGGCAAATAACCCTGACCTGCTGTATGGCAATGACGCCAACGACACGGTAATCGGAGGCGAAGGCAGAGACACGGCTTACGGCGGAAAAGGCAGCGACAGCTTGCGTGGGGGTGCTGGCGACGATAGCTTTTTGGGCGATCGAGGCGACGACATCGTGTGGGGCGACCAAGGCAACGACTCGCTCTTCGGTGGCGAGGGCGAAGACTTGCTATTTGGCAACGAAGGAGGCGACTGGCTATACGGAAACGCCGGCGGGGACACATTTTTTTCCGGCGACGGCGACGACATCGTATTCGGCGGCGACGGTGATGACATCGTGGACGGCGGTGCTGGCAATGACGTTCTTTGGGGCGAAGCAGGCAAAGACATAATGGCAGGAGGCGAAGGCAGAGATGTCTTCGTCATCGGTGCCTTCAGTTCCCCCAGTGGCAGCAGCAGCGACGGCACTAACGCGGCATTTATCACCACAGGCGGCCCCGACATCGCCGATGCCGACATTTTCACAGACTTTCGCCAAGGCGAAGATTTAATCGGGTTAACCGGCGACCTCAAGTTTGAAGATTTGGTAATCTTCCAAAGCACTGAGACCAAAGCCGGCAGTACGATTATTCGCAACGGCGTCAGCGGCGACTTTCTAGCAGTATTACCCGGAGTAGACAGCAGAACCCTAGGGCGAAGCTCATTTGTAATTGCCCCCACAGTTCCCGGCAGCGCCACTCCGCTTCCCCTACCGACGCCGACACCAACGCCGACACCGACGCCGACACCGACGCCGACACCAACGCCGACACCAACGCCGACACCGACGCCGACAGGAAGTCCGACACCGACGCCGACACCAACGCCGACAGAGCCGGTGCCGACGTTCCCGACGCCGACAACAGGAAGTCCGACGCCGACAGGAAGTCCGACGCCGACAGGAAGTCCGACGCCGACGTTCCCGACGCCCATCTTGAACCAACCTCCAAGAGCAGTTAACGACAACTTCACCACGGTTGCGGGTCAAGAACTCAGTTTCAACGTTCTGTTGAACGACACTGACGAGGAACAAAGCGCTCTGACTGTCACGACTTTTACTCCAACAGCCAAGGGGAGCCTGAGCCCCGTGGGCGGTGGCGTATTCAAATACACCCCGAATCCCGGCTTCTTGGGTACTGACAGCTTCAGCTACTCGATCGCAGACGGCAGCGGCGCCACAAGTAAGGCGGTAGTAACCATCAACGTCAGTAGCCCGCCCCAGCTAATAATTAACGACGGTGTGGTGGTTGCCAAAAGTAATCCTATCCAGACAATCACTGCCGCCGATTTGTTAGTCACAGATCCCGACAACAGCCCCTTGGAAATCGTTTACACGATTACTAAAGCCCCCGATGCTACCAGAGGTTTTGTCCAAAGGGGTAGCACGTTTCTCAACGTCGGCGGCAAATTCAGCCAAGACGATATCAACAACAACATCGTCAAATACAACTTGCTGGCAGCAGGTGGGAGCGACACTTTCACGTTTACAGCCTCCGACGGATCTGCAACTATCGGGCCGGCATCCTTCAGCATCACGGTGGTAGATAATATTGTCGATCGCAGCGCACTCCCGGCCAGCAGCTTTACAGGCAGCAACCTCAGCGACTTCATCCTCGGCGGGGCCGGCGACGATACCCTCTCTGGGGGCGACGGCAACGACCTGATCGATGGTAATGGCGGCAACGACATCCAATTCGGTGAAGCAGGCAACGACTCGGTGGTGGGTGCGATCGGCAATGACATCCTCGACGGCGGACTGGGCAACGACACCGTTGACGGCCAAGACGGCATAGACTCGCTGATCGGCGGACTGGGCAACGACCTGATGTTCGGCGGCAATGACAATGACAACCTCTTGGGCGGTGACAACAACGACACAATTGACGGCGGAACAGGCAATGACTCGATGTTGGGAGAATCCGGCGACGACTCGATACTTGGTGGCGCTGGGATCGACACCTTACTTGGTGGCATTGGCGATGACTCCCTCGACGGCGGTGCAGGCGACGACATCCTCGACGGTGGACTGGGCAGAAACTTGCTCGACGGCGGTATCAATAACGATTCCATCTTGGGCGGCGGCAACGATGACACGATTTTGGGTGGAGGAGGCAACGACACGGGACTCGGAGGTTCGGGCAATGACTACGTGTTGGGCGAGGCCGGCACCGATTCCCTCGACGGCCAAGCGGGCGACGACACTCTCGACGGCGGTGCCGGCAGCGACTGTCTCAGCGGCGCCTTCGGCAATGACTTGGTATTGGGCGGCGATGACAACGACTCGCTTTCCGGCGGTGCAGGCAATGACATTTTGGGTGGCGGTGCCGGTTCTGACTTGCTCACGGGCGATGCTGGCAATGATTTCTTCTACTACGAAACTCCCAGCGAAGGTGTGGACGTGATAGCTGACTTTAACGCTAACGGCAGCGAGACCGACAGATTTTTGTTCAGATCGTCAAATTTCGCAGGTTTAACAAACTCAGGAACTACTCTCGATTTCACCAGTTTTATCGTCAGGAATATCGGGTCTAGCGGCGACGACATCAGCAAGCAATCAGTCATTTTGTTTGAATCTAAATTTGATAACGCTCAAGCAGTAAATGCAGTGTTGAAGAATCAAAAGGGTTCGAGCAAAACGGGAGCTTTCTTCGTTTACCTGAACAATACTTTTAACAAGTACGTTCTCGGCTTTGACCCGAATGTGGCAGATGACAGTCTCCCAGCTTTCGATTTGGGAGTGTTGAATTCTATTCCTACAGTGCCGGGAGCGCTCAGCACCGTCATTACTGCATCTGACTTTAAGTTTATTTAGTAGTTTTTGAGTAGCGTCGCAAGGAGTCGGAACAATGCCAAGTGCAGTACCACTAATTTTTCTCGAAGGGCGGCTACCCGATGAGAACGGGGATAGTTTGGATAGCGGTACGGTGCCGCAGCCTACGCCGTCGTCGGGAACGGAGCCGATGATGACGGGGACTTCCACAGGGATGACGGGGACTTCCACAGGGATGACGGGGACTTCCACAGGGATGACGGGGACTTCCACAGGGATGACGGGGACTT
>NZ_JAUBTS010000015.1:36756-37990 GCF_036705105.1 Microcoleus sp. B9-D4 | reverse complement strand
CCACAGGGATGACGGGGACGGGCCCGGACATTTCGATCACCCCGGTGCCGCGGCCAACTCTGACAGTTCCAACCCCTCCCCCACAGCCACTTTTTGTCGATGGCTTAGTTGTCGCAAATGACGGCAGTAACTATTTAATCGGCAGCTTATTCAATGACACGATTGCCGGGGGTGGCGGCGACGACACGCTTCTGAGTCGGGACGGAGACGATCTACTAAGGGGCGAAGACGGTAACGATTCTCTCAACGGCGGCGCTGCTAAAGATATCGTTGAGGGCGGGCGCGGCAATGACACGGCGCGGGGCGGCAAAGGCGATGACTTGGTTTCTGGCGACCAAGGCGATGACCTAGCTTTTGGCGACCAGGGCAACGATCTTGTCTTGGGTTCTGAAGGCAACGACTCGCTATACGGCGGTAAAGGCAATGACTGTCTGCGCGGTGGTGGCGAGGACGACCTGATTTTTGGCGACAAGGGCAGTGACACTGTTTTTGGCGACACGGGTAATGACTGCCTGATCGGGGCTGCGGGCAATGATATTTTGTTGGGATCCGAGGGCGGGGATGTTATCACCGGCGGTGTTGGTAACGATACTGGTGATGGCGGCGAGGGTGATGACCTGATCTTCGGGGGCGACGGCAATGATTCTTTGTCTGGAGATGCTGGGGATGATATTCTTTCGGGCGATCGCGGGTCTGATACTCTGACAGGAGGCGACGGATCGGATATCTTTGTTCTCGGTAGGGTGGGCACGTCGGCTGGCAACGGGTTTCTCACTACTGGCGGTCGCGAAATCGGCGATGCTGATGTAATTAGAGATTTTAATGCGGGAGATTCGATCGGTCTAGCTGGAGGTCTGAACTTTACAGAGTTAGAAATTTTCCAGGGCCAAGGCTCGAATTCTAGCAACACGATTATTAGGGACAGGCGAACTGGGGAATTTTTGGCGGTGTTGATTGATGTTCGATCGAACTCGCTAGATGAATCTCGGTTCACTACAGCTCAAATACCCCGCGTAGACGACAATCCCTTCACCATTGAGGGGACAACCACGAACCCCACAACGGGGACAACCACGAGCCCCACAACGGGGACAACCACGAACCCCACAACGGGGACAACCACGAACCCCACGACGGGGACAACCACGAACCCCACAACGGGGACAACCACGAACCCCACAACGGGGACAACCACGAACCCCACAACGGGGACAACCACGAACCCCACAACGGG
>NZ_JAUBTS010000015.1:23367-36656 GCF_036705105.1 Microcoleus sp. B9-D4 | reverse complement strand
GACAACCACGAACCCCACAACGGATCCATTGCCGGTACAGGTTCCGGGTACGAGTCCGAGTCCGACTGCGGGCGCGACAACTCCGAGTCCGAGTCCTTCGATCGTCCCCACTCCCACTGCGGCGCCCCCAACTCCTCCGCCTTTGGGCGGGGGGCCGAGTCCGCCGAGTTTTACATCTCCGACTCCTAACCAGCCGCCGATCGTGGAAGCGGGCAAGACGGTGACTGGTTTGCAGAATTTGCCTCTGTCTCTGAGCATTTCGGCGCCCAGCGACCCGGAGGGCGATCCACTGTCGATCGCGGTAGTCGGACTTCCCAATCCTACTTTTGGTCAGGTAATTACCGGTACGAACCCGATCGCCGTGAACCAAAAGTTAACCGTTCAGGATTTACTCGGGCTGAAATTCCAACCTGGAACAAACGCGATCGGGCCAGCCGGTTCTTTCAGCTACAGCGTAGCTGACGACCAAGGCGGCACGGCAGCAGCGTCAGTGGCGATTAACATCAATTCTTTCGATACCTCCGTAACTGTTCCAAGTACCCTGTCGCCGATTGCTGTCAATGACGGCATCGTATTTACGAGTACGAATAATTCGCTGCCCACTTTCATCGATGTACTGGCCAACGATTCCAGCCCGCAAAAAGGGACGCTCAACATTATCAATGTCAGCACACCGCAACTGGGGATAGCTGTAAATCTTGTCTCTCAAGTGCAATTCATCCCCGGCAACGTAGCGGGTACAACTGCTTTCACCTACAGCGTCAGCGACGGATTCGGGACAATTCCGGGCGTAGGTACTATCACAGTTCAAATCTTGCCGGCAGATAGCGGGCCTAACAATTTAGTTGGGGGTTCTTTGCCCGACAATTTGGACGGTTTGGCGGGCAGCGATACTATTGATGGTCAAGGCGGCAACGATACGATTAACGGCCGTGTGGATAACGACGTGCTCGTAGGGGGCCTCGGCGCAGATACCATGACGGGGGGCGGCGGCGGCAATCAATTCCGCTATACCAGCCCTGCACAAGGTGGGCAGGCTTTTGATGCGGCTTCTTCGGCGGCGATCGAGGCTGCGATCGCCGCGGGCGGATACGATGTGATTACTGATTTTAACGGTCTCGGTGTGCCGATCGCCGATCAGTTTAATTTTGCCCCCGGATTTGCGAATCTGGGCGGTAACAGCCAAGTTCTGCTGAATGTGCAGACAACTGTTTCTGCAAATATTCTGGGAGGAAGTGCTTTCTTGTTTGCCTACGATTCCGGCGGCAATACTTACATCATTTATGACGGCAATGGCAATAACCTCACCGGCAGCGATTCTCGCATTTTGGCGAAGTTAAATGGTGTAACTGGGGTTTCTGCTCTTTCGGAATTTGACTTGACCTTTATCTAGGAACATAAGAGGTTTGAAACCGCAGATTAAGGCCGATAAAAACAGATTTTGTTGGCAGTTTATCTGCGTTTATTTGGGTTCATATCATGTCCGGTCGATTAACCATGATTCCTGTAAGGGCGGGTTCACGAAGATATTGAATAGAAACGGGAAAATCTGTAAACCCTTCCTAAGCCTTTAATCGCGTTCAATCGATCGGACATGATATCACGGTGGTGAAAAAATCAATCTGATTATCTTCAGAAAACCATCCCAACAAAGAGCCAAGCATAGCACCGAGCTTTGAGAAAAATCAGAGGTTTGAAACTGCAAATAAACGCAGATAAACGCAAATTTTGTTAGGAGTTTATCTGCGTTTATTTGCGTTCATCTGCGGTGAAAAATCAAATTCGATTATCTTCAGAAAACAATCCCAACAAAGGGCCGAGAATAGCGCCGAAAACAAAGCCGCCGGCGTGGGCCCAGTAGGCAACTCCCCCGGATTCCATGCCGACACTTGCCGGGGCATTCAAGGAAGCCAAGCCGCTCAATGCTTGCTGTGCAAACCAAAATCCTAGAAAGAAGAAAGCGGGAACTCTGACAGTGGTAATAAAGATTCCCAAGGGCAGCAGTGTCAGGACTTTGGCTTGGGGATATCTGAGAATGTAAGCTCCCATCACGCCTGCGATCGCGCCGCTAGCACCTAGGGACGGAATGGCAGATGCTGAGGAAAAAAACCACTGAGTTAGTGACGCTAAAACGCCGCAAGTAAGGTAAAATATTATAAATTTGACGTGTCCTAAACGGTCTTCTACGTTGTTGCCAAAAATCCACAGAAATAACATATTTCCCGCAATGTGGAGAAAGCCTGCGTGCAGGAATTGGGAGCTAATTAGTGTCGTCCATTCGGGAAATGGCGAAACTGGCAGAGCCACCCGACACATATTGCTTAACTGGCAAGGAATTACGGCCCAAGAGTAGAAAAATTCGGTTAATTGTCGATCGCCCAAACTGAGTTCGTACAAAAATACTAATATGTTTGCGGCAACCAGCCCGTAGGTGACGTAGGGAGTGATAGTAATGGGATTTTCATCGCGTAAGGGAACCACAGCCTTTTTTTCCTCATCAAAATATTGGCAACACAGTAGCGCATTTATAGCCCATGTGTCTCCTGTCTAAAGGAAGAGGGAACAAGCCAATCGATTTTAGATTTTAGATTTTAGATTTTAGATTTAAAGAATTGAAGATTTAAAGAATTGAAGAAAGCGACCTCATATCATTTCCGGTCGAGGGAACGCGATTGTTGTAGGGGATCCCCTCACCAACAATACCTGCCAATAATTGACAATCTCAAAAACCCGCCCCGACCGGGATATTATGGTTAATCCATCGGACATGATATTACGGATATATCCGAGGGCTGGTTAATCGATTTGAGATTTGAGATTTGAGATTTGAGATTTTAAGAATTGAAGAATTGAAGAAAGCAACTTTACGGATGTATCCGGGGGCTGGTTATCGGATACTATATTTTTTATTTGTACACGGATGAATCCGGGGGCTTGTACCGCCCCCGGATGCAGCAAGCTTCCTTCAAACCCCCCGTGTTCCGGTGAAACAAAAATAAAACCCATTTAATAAAACCCTCCACCTTGCAGTTAGTTGAATATCTGCTTTTTAGTCTTGGGTTTTATTTTACCGCAAAGGCGTATATTGTAGGATTGCAGAGCAAGTTTGTAGTTGCGATATTGGTGCGAGTTTTCACCTTTCAACAAAACTACAAACTTATTGATACTCTTGCTGATTACATTTTTACAGCGGGGCTAGTTGAAGGTTTAGGCGACTTAATTTCCTGGGAAACTGCACGGGCGCGGAAGAGTTTAGCAACGACTTGTTCACACTTAGACAAATCCGATTCTATTTCTGTCAAAATAGCCGTTGATACCGGATCTGTGAACTTCACCCGCAGGTTGTTGATATCGACAACACCAGTTTGCAAGTCACCCAGAGTGCTCCGCAGTAAGAACGTTTCATCGGTTCCTTGCATAGAAGCTTTTAATTTAGCGTACTTGTCAGCAATTTGGGCAGGAATTGAGGGTTTTTCACCGAAATCGTTGAGGCGACTTTCGAGAGCGATGATGTGGTGCTGTTTGTTTTGAATCATTTCTTTCAAGAGCGATCGCAAATCGCTATCTTGCGTTTTTTCCGCATAATTTTGAAACGCTTCGCAAGCATAGCGTTCCCCTGCGAGGGCGGTATTCAAACCTTTAACAATGTCGCCTTGTGTAGAACCTCCCCAACCATTAGCTAATTTCCACCATTCTGCATTTGTGTCAGTTTCTTCTGGCAAACCGACTTCTTTTCCGCCGTAACCGAGGCGAGCCATAATTGCGGTGGTAAATATTGCTAAATCTCCAGGTTGGCGGGAAGTGATCAAGTTGCCGTCAACTACTAAAGCTTCGTTGATGTAGTTAGCCCCGGCATTAATCATGTCTGTTTTAATTGCCAAGAAACCAGTCGCATTTTTGCCTTTCAGCAAGTCGGCTTCAATCAAAACTTGCGGGCCGTGGCAAACAGCAGCGACGATTTTTCCTTGCTCAAATGCTTCTCGTACAAACCTGACTGTGTTGGGATTAGTCCGCATTGTATCGGGAGCCATGCCGCCAGGAATTATCACTGCATCGAACTCTGCGGGCACTGCTTCTGTGGTAGTTCCGTCAGCTTGCTGGGCAACTTTTCCTTGTTTTCCTGCATACTTTTCGTTTGTCCGCGAACCGAGGACAACTACATCAAAATTTGCTTGTTTTAAGGCGTTGTAAGGAACTAAAAATTCCGAATCTTCAACTCCATTTTCAATGAGTATGGCAACTCGTTTTGTGTTGCTACCATTATCGGTTGTCATAATCAAATTTCCTCAGACTATCTTTTTATCTAACCCTAAATGATTTATGATGTTTTTAGCGTCTTGCTAAAGTGATAAATTAGTTGGTTTTAAAAGATGTCAGCGTGAGCCTTGAGAGGTATTTTACAGTAATTGTCTCAATGCACGTAAGAGGCTCCGTTAATGTCGATCGTAGTCCCGGTAGCGTGCGTAGCCAAACCGGATGCTAAAAACGCGATAACATTAGCAACATCTTGAGGAGGAGCGATTTTGCCGATCGGGATATCGCGAATAATATCAGCTTCACCGAACTCCTGAATAAACTGATTAGACATTTCTGTACTGACAAATCCCGGTGCAACTGTAAAAGCCAAAATATTATCAGTCGCAAACCCTCTAGCAATGCTGCGAGTTAAAGCAACAATAGCACCTTTAGAAGCAGCGTAGTGCAGATAATTCGGGTCATCGCCACGAAAAGCAGCGCGACTTGCTATATTAATAATTGTACCGACCCGGCGAGTTTGAAAATGCAAAATAGATTCCCGGCACAAATCGGCAACGGCAACTAAATTAACTTGTAGAGTTTGCTGCCAAGCTGACGACCAAATATCGAACTCGTCCTCGATACCCGCTGACTGCATAATCCCCGCATTATTAACTAAAATATCAATATGACCGCGCCATTTTAAAGCATCTCGCCACAAAATCGAGGCCGCATTTTCCACCATCAAATCGGCCGCCAATAAATAACAGCGATCGCCCGCAACACTTGCTGCGATCGCTTCCGCTTCTTTCTGACTGCGAAAGTAATGCAAAATCACCTCAGCCCCAGCATTAACCAGAGTCCGCACCGTCACGGCACCAATCCCTTTCGAGCCACCTGTTACTAAAATTACCTTTCCGGTTAAATCAATCATTTATGTCTCTCTTTTCTCTTTCTCTGTGACCTCTGCGCCCTCTGCGGTTAGTAAAAAAAATCAATCCCCTTCACACACGAAATAGAATTGCTATATGATACAGCACATTCCATCTAATGTGTATGCCATTTCCTCATGCTGATGGATATCTGCAATAGACCTATCCAAAAACTTCTAAATCCTTTCCCATGTTGGTGTCTATTGGAAATATAGCCACTGCTTACAGCACCATAGGTTCTTTGTCCTTAAACTCGATAACTACAGTCGATTCGGCAGCAAAGGTCGAATCAGCTCCATAATTCGGTCAGAATTAAAATTATTGATATAATCCGTTAGTGCTTTGGATAAACCTGCTTGAGATTCGGGAATTTGTAGGATTAATTCGTTCATAACTTCCGTATCGAGATAGTAAGCGGCGTGATACATTTGTTCTAACCAGTGAGGGGGCATCATGGATAGATATTCTACAGACACCGTTTCAACTAATAGTTGTTGTGGATTTGGTTCTACGACTTCGTAGATATATTGTACTCCCAAATATTTAGCGAGTTTGTCAAAGATGTCTCTCTGCTGAAATGGCTTGGTTATAAAGTCGTTACAGCCAGCCATAAGAACTTTCTCTCGATCTTCTTCCAAAACACTGGCAGTTAAAGCAATAATGACAGTTTCTTGGCTCTGAGGGCGTTCTCTAATATATTTAGTAGCTGTGTAGCCATCGACGATCGGCATTCGTAGATCCATCAGAATCAGGTGCGGCAGCCAAGTCTCGCACAGTGAGAGCGCCTCCACTCCCTGTTTTGCTTCTCTCACCTCAAAACCAACCGAGGTAAGGAGCTCGACTAACAAGCGGCGATTTTCTTCTAAATCTTCAACAATAAGAATGCGGTAAGTCAGTTGTCCGGGAGCTAAACCAATTACTCTTTGATTAATTAATTCTGGGGGTAAGGATTCTGCTTGAGGTAACTGTACACCAATCTCAAAAGAAAAAGTGCTACCTTGGTTCAAAGTGCTTTTAACCCGAATTTGACCGCCCATGAGTTTGACGAGTTTTTGACTGATCGCTAAACCAAGCCCACTGCCTTGACTCAAATTCTTCCCGGCTTCGGCTTGCACAAATACCTTAAATAGGCTATCAATTTCTGTGGGCGCAATTCCCACGCCTGTATCCTCAACTTCAAAACATAGGTGACAGGATGTTTTGTCTCTTTGTGCTGCTCTTACCCGTAGGGTGACGCTTCCTTGGTTGGTAAACTTAATCGCATTACTGAGCAGATTGACCAAGACTTGATATAGTTTTTTCTCGTCGCTATGCACAAATTGAGGAATGTCGGGAGCTAGCTCGAAAATGAGTTGCAATTCTTTAGATTGGACTTTAACTTGGAACATTTCTTCAATAGAAGTCAGCAAACTTGTCAAATCAAACTCAGAAGGATTGAGGGTCATCCGTCCGCTCTCTATTTTGGATAAATCTAAAATATCGTTAATCAAGTCCAATAAATGTCTACCGCTACGATTGACAATCTGTAAACGTTCTTGGAGAGAAGGAGTCAGATTTCTCTCATAGCTCATCAATTGCGTGAATCCCAAAATTGAGTTGAGGGGGGTGCGGAGTTCGTGGCTCATATTGGCGAGGAAGACAGTCTTGGCTTGGTTTGCTTCATTTGCCTGCTGAAATTCCAACTCAGCTTGTTTACGATCGCTAATGTCAATTAAATATCCCAAGATTTCTACTGGTGTACCTGAACCATCTCGAATTAGCCTAAGCTGAGCGAGCATCCAGCGATAAACCCCATCGGAGCGACTCAAACGGTATTCGTGGAAGTAAAAATCATTAACGAATAGATTTGCTAACCCATTAACCACTGGTTCTACATCATCTGGGTGTAAGTGATTCACCCAAAATTTAGAATCTTCTAAAAACTCCCTGCTTTCGTAGCCCAATACATCTTTGATATTTTCGCTGATGAAAGTTGCTCCATAATCGCCAGCAGGTTTACTGCTAAAAATGACCACGGGGCTGTAGTTTAGAAGAAAGTTGAGGCGATTTGTGGTAGCTTGCAAGGCTTGCTCAGCCAGTTTTAGCTCTGTTGCGTCCTCCTGAACGGCAACATATACAGTTCCGTATTCAGGATGCTCAAACCGGGATGTATTAACTCTGCACCAAAAGAGAGTTCCATCTTTCTTTCTATTGTGGACTTCATATTTCGCTTCCCCGGTCTGTTCAATTTGAGTGACAATATCTAGAACGGTTACATCTGGTGTAACGTTTGTATCGACATAATTCAAGACACTAACAGATTGACCTGCAAGTTCGCCATCTGTGTAGCCAAACATAGCGTCAAATGTAGGATTGGTGTAGACGATCGTGAGGTCTGAGGCTTTGACTAAACACAATCCTCCTGCCATGTTATTCATGATAACGCTTTGAAGCTCTAGCGTTTTTTGAGCTTCTTTCCGAGCCGTAATGTCTTGGATTTGAGCAATAAAATGCAGTGGATTTCCCTGTCCATCTTGTACTAGCGAGCCATCCAGAAGAATCCAAATTATATGTCCTTGTTTATGGAAATACCGTTTTTCCAGTTGGTAAGTTGAAATTGTGCCTGCTAATAGTTGATTTGCATAACTAAGATCCGAGTCTAAATCGTCAGGATGGGTAATGTCTTGGAAAGTTAACGCTAACAACTCTTCTGAGGAGTAGCCAAGAATCTGACATAAGGCAGGATTGACTTTAATCCAGTGCCCATCAAGTGAAACGATCGCCATCCCGATAGAGGCATCTTCAAACGCATGGCGAAACTGCTCTTCACTGTTTCGTAAAGCCATCTCAATTTGTTTGCGATCGCTAATATCGCGCATAATAACAGTAAATACCGTTTCGTCTCTCATTTCCAGCTTAGAAATAGAGGCTTCAGCCGAAAACTGCGTTCCATCTTGACGACGACCCAAAATCTCGCCTCGTTCTCCCATCCTTCGCGCTCTGGTAGAAGACTGTGCAAATTGTTTGATATGCTGCGGATGTGCATCTCTAAACTGTTCTGGCAGCAGTAAATTCAGTGGCTCCCCTAAAATATCCTCAATTTTATAGCCAAACATCTTTTCTGCCCCATGATTAAACAGGGTAATGCGTTGAGTGCGATCGACTGAAATAATTGCATCATTGGCGATTTCTAGAATTCCCGCAAAACGAGCCTGCGATTTTTGTAAAGCATCTGTTCGTTCAGTCACAAGAATTTCTAAAGTTTCGTTAAGTTTTTTAATTTCTTTTTCGGCTTGTTGGCGCTGGTAATCTATCTGGTTCAAAAAGCGAGCCGTCCCCAAAATGAGAATTGAGAACGTGAGAACCATAATAGTTGAACGCAATGTATAGCCAAAATTAGCGTTATACCAGCCTAAATTTTGTCCCTGAAGAGTGAACCAGTTCAGTGTCACTGGAAAGATCATCGCCCAAGGCAGCAACCACCGAACCATTACTCCGCCAACTAGGGGAGTTGTTACTACTTGCATTAATCCTTCCTTGGGGCGGAGCCATAAAATTCCTCCATAGAGGATGAAAAAGGTGACGATCGTGTTTAGGGATTGAGTCGTCGTAATTGTGACCAACCGTTCAAGAATATCGACATTGAATAGGTGTGCAAATAAAGCTAGTAGAGAAATTAAAGCTGCAACACTACTAAAAATCTGAGCCAACCAAGTATCCCGTTGGGAATTTTGCCCTAACAGTAACAGTGCTAGTCCCATCAGCACAAAATTTAGGGCGGTATTTATTCCCATTCTTCCCGGATACGGAGTCACTGAAGACACGAAATCTCGGAAAAGCCACTGATCAATACTCAGCTTCCAACCAAAAATATACTCGCTCAGCGTCAGCATACCGATGATGATTATCAATCCTGCCATCCCTTGAGCGATGCGATTGTGCAGTCGGGTTCTGTGGTACTGCAACAATCTCAAAGACGCTCCAGCCAGCAAAAAGCAAATTGCCGTGTTGGCTTTCATGGTCGAAGCCATACCGGGAAAACCACTTTTGAGTAGGGAGATGTCAAATTGCCAACCCAGCAGCACGAGACATCCGCTCGCAATGACGAGTAGACTTGCCATTTGAGAAATGTGCTTGTTCATAAATCGGCTGCTTGGCTTGAAACAATGTTCTTATGATGTTAGGCGAAGCGAAGAAGGGCAACCACGGGGGGACTGCCCCTAGCCGAACAATGCAGATTTTGTAGGGCTGCGCCCCCTTGCCAGCGCCATATCTCGGCTCGCAGGACTTTTTTCTGCCTAAAGTGACCTTTATAACCTCATACTTCAACTATACTATTGGTTCAGAGGCTTATATTCCTCTAGCAGGAAACTAGGGAAATCAGTATGATTGTCGATAGAACTAGCGATAGGGTTAGCGATCTAGCTACAAACTACCGAGGCAATATTTTAATTGTTGACGATCTGCCTGATAACCTGCGTCTGCTCAGGGATACTTTGAGGGCAGAGGGTTATAAAGTTCGCAGTGCTATAACAGGGGCAATGGCGCTCAGAGCCGCCCAATCGCCATCGACGGAGTTAATCTTACTAGACATTAAATTGCCTGATATTGATGGTTATGAAGTTTGCCGACAATTAAAATCTGACGAGCGCACTGCAGAGATTCCAATAATTTTTTTGAGTGCGCTCAATGAAACTTTTAATAAGGTGCAAGGGCTGGCTGCGGGAGGGGTAGATTATATTGCTAAGCCATTTCAAGTCGAAGAAGTATTAGCTCGTGTCGAAACCCACCTAACTATTGGAAGGCTGCAACAAAAACTCCAAAAGCAGAATTTACGTCTCTTGATAGAAATTGAAGAACGGCAACGTCTCGAAGAGTCTCTCTTTGCCGAAAAGGAATTGGCTCAAGTGACACTGCAATCCATTGGCGATGCGGTCATTACTACTGATGCCCAAGGTAATGTGAGATATTTCAATCCTATAGCTGAGCGGCTGACAGGCTGGAGGGCTGATGAGGTTCAAGGAGTTCCTTTCTCTACAGTCTTCCTAATTGTCGATCAAGTGACGCGAGAGACAGTAGAGAATCCTATAAACAAGGCTCTATTAGAAGAGCGAATTGTGACCTTAGCTAACAATACTATTCTGATTTCCCAGGATGGAACCGAGTATCCCATTGCTGACTCGGCAGCACCGATTCGAGACCGCCAAGGTCAAATTATCGGGGCAGTCATGGTCTTTCATGATGTTACGGAATCGCGCTATCTCACCCATAAACTCTCTTGGGAAGCCAATCACGATGCCCTGACGGGGTTAATCAACCGTCGAAGATTTGAGCAGCACCTAGTTGATGCGATCGCCTCTGTTAAACATAGCAATCACCAGCACGCTCTCTGTTATTTAGATTTAGATCAGTTCAAAGTCGTTAACGATACCGCCGGTCATATTGCTGGCGATGAGCTACTGCGCCAAATCACCGCACTTATTCAAGAGGGAGTTCGTGCTGATGATATGCTGGCTCGCTTGGGAGGTGATGAATTTGGTATTTTGCTCAATCAATGTTCGCTCTCTCAAGCAACTCAAATTGCGGAAAACCTCAAAGACTTAGTGCATCAGTTTCGGTTTATTTGGAATGGCAAAACCTTTATCATCGGAGTCAGCATTGGAGTTGTTGCTATTGACCAAACCAGCCAAAATTTGATGGAGCTTCTGGGAGCGGCTGATGCAGCTTGTTATGCCGCCAAAGCCAGAGGCCGCAACTGTGTTCATATTTATAGTCTAGATGATGGCGAACTAATTAAACAACGTGGTGAGAGGCAGTTGATTTCCAAAATCACCCGGGCGCTGGAAACCAATCGTTTTTGTCTCTACTACCAAAAAATTGTCTCTATTACTTCTAAACCATTAGTTGAGCATTATGAGATTTTGATTAGAATGCTGAACGAAAATGGACAAATAGTATCTCCAGCTCAGTTTATTCCCGCCGCCGAGCGTTACGGATTGATAACTGAGATCGATTGTTGGGTAATCGAAACTTTTTTTTCTAACTATCACAAATTACCGGAGAAAGATATTATTAGTCAAGGCTTATACACGATAAATCTTTCGGGGGCTAGCATTAGTAACAATCAGTTTATGAGGTTTTTAATAGAACAATTTTCTCGCTACAAAATCCCCCCAGAGACCATTGGTTTTGAAATCACGGAAACCGCAGCGATCGCAAACTTTGAGCAAGCCCGATATTTCATGGGCGAACTAAAAAAAATTGGCTGTTGCTTTGCTTTAGATGATTTTGGCAGTGGGTTAAGTTCCTTTGCTTATCTGCTCAATTTACCAGTTGATTATCTAAAAATAGATGGTGCTTTTGTCAAGAATATTAGTCATAATTTGATTTCTCAAGCGCTCGTTGAAGGGTTTAATCGTATTGCCCATGCGATGAATCTTGAAACTATAGCTGAGTTTGTTGAAGACGATACTATCTTAGAAAAATTGCGGGAGATTGGAGTAGATTATGCTCAGGGTTATGGGATCGCCCGCCCCGTGCCTATTAATTTTAATCGCTAGCCATCGCACGCTTGCCAGCGGGCCCATTGCCTCACACCGGAGCCATGTCAGGAGGCCTCCAAGAGTCGATCGCCCGCTGCTACAAGGCTGCCTCAATTTACTGTGTCACATTTAGATCGAATGTGCTGTAATTGTAAAGGATTGAGTGTTCTATTGGAAATAAACCGGAAAATTTGCCATGAAAGCAGTTGCGTTCGATCGCTACGGTTCAGCCGAAGAATTGCAGTACCGAGAATTGTCCAAGCCGATCGCCAAATCCAACGAATTGTTAGTGCGAGTTCGCGCTAGCAGCGTCAATCCCGTAGACTGGAAAATCCGGAAAGGACACCTGCAACTATTAACAGGATTTAACTTTCCTCGAATAGTCGGTTCTGACATATCGGGAGTTGTCGTGGAAGTCGGCCGGGAAGTCACGAAATTTCAACCCGGAGATGAAGTTTATACTTTCTTAAATCCCATCAATGGGGGTGCTTGCGCCGAATATGCGGCCGTGCCAGAATCGGATGCAGCAATTAAACCGAAAAACATCACTCATGCAGAAGCAGCAGGAGTACCGATCGCAGGTTTAACTGCTTTGCAATCGCTCAGGGATTTGGGTCAAATTCAAGCAGGAAACAAAGTATTGATTAACGGCGCTTCCGGCGGAGTCGGCACTTTTGCCGTGCAAGTTGCGAAAGCAATGAATGCGGAAGTAACGGGAGTTTGCAGCGCTAAAAATAGAGAATTGGTCAAGAGTTTGGGAGCAGATTTTGTCCTGGATTACGAAGAAATTGACTTTACTCAACAAACCGATAAATATGATATAATTTTAGATGCTGTCGGGACAAGAACATTTGCTGAATGCGAAAAAGTGCTGCAACCAGAGGGAGTTTATATCTCGACTTTGCCGAGTTTAGACAACCTCGCACCGATGGTAACAAGCTGGTTTATATCGGGTAAAAAAGCTAAATTAATTGTCGCTAATGCCAACACCAGCGATTTAGGGGCTTTGCGGGAGTTAATAGAATCCGATAAAGTTGAGCCGATTGTCGATCGCACTTACAGCTTACAAGAAGTAGCAGCAGCCCACGCTTACAGCGAAACGGGCCGCGCGATCGGCAAAATTGCGATCGTGATTGATGGCTAAAAAAAATTATGGCTAACCAATGGGCTTAAAGTAAAAAGAGCGATCGCCCTTAATCCAGAAACTGATTTCTGCTACCACCTGCACCCAAGACTAATAAACGTAAAACCTAAATAAAATCAACAATACCTATGACTGTGCCCTCAGACTTGGAGACATCCGAACAAGGTTCCGACAACAACCTAGAACAAGTTAGCCGGGAAAATAGCATTGAACCCATCGCCGATGATTTAGTGGATGTCAGTAACTTAGAAGACGAAGAAGTTAGCGAGGAAAATAGCATTGCACCCATCGCCGATGATTTAGAGGCTGTCAGTAACTTAGAAGACGAAGCAGTTAGCGAGGAAAATAGCATTGCACCCATCGCCGATGATTTAGTGGATGTCAGTAACTTAGAAGACGAAGCAGTTAGCGAGGAAAATAGCATTGCACCCATCGCCGATGATTTAGTGGATGTCA
>NZ_JAUBTS010000015.1:0-23267 GCF_036705105.1 Microcoleus sp. B9-D4 | reverse complement strand
GTAACTTAGAAGATAAAAAAGTTAGCGAGGAAAATAGCATTGCCCCAATCGCCGAGGATTTAGAGGCTGTCAGTAACTTAGAAGATAAAAAAGTTAGAGCTAAAAATAGCATTGCATCCATCGCCGATGATTTCGAGGGTGTCAGTAACTTAGAAGACAAAGCAGTTATCCCGGAAAATAACATTGCACTAATCGCCGACAGTTTTCTGGGTTCCCGCAACCTAGAAAATGAATATCTCGATGAACTTCCCGACGAAGTTGAAATGTCTTTGTTCGACCATTTAGAAGAATTGCGACAGCGACTTTTCTACTCGCTAATTGCCGTAGCAGTCGCTGTAGTTGGTTGCTTTTTCACCGTTAAGCCGATCGTACAATTGCTAGAAGTACCCGCCGGGCCCGTCAAGTTTCTGCAACTAGCTCCGGGGGAGTATTTCTTTGTTTCTATCGAAGTAGCCGGATACAGCGGTTTGCTCATCGCCAGTCCGTTTATTTTTTACCAGATAGCGCTGTTTGTTCTCCCCGGCTTGACTCGCAAAGAACGCAGGTTGCTCGGGCCGGTGTTTTTCGGTTCGAGTTTCCTATTTTTGGGCGGGTTAGTCTTTGCTTACATTGCTCTGATTCCGGCGGCGCTCAACTTCTTTGTTACCTATGGAGCGGATGTTGTAGAGCAGTTGTGGTCGATCGACAAATACTTTAAATTTGTGCTGCTGTTAATGTTCAGCACCGGCTTAGCTTTTCAAATCCCGATCGTCCAAGTATTGCTCGGCGTTTTGGGCATAGTTTCTTCCAACCAAATGCTTTCCGGCTGGCGGTATGTAGTGTTGGGAGCCGCAGTTTTGGGAGCGGTGTTAACGCCTTCTACTGACCCTTTAACCCAAAGTCTTTTAGGAGGTGCGGTGCTGAGCTTGTATTTTGGCGGCGTTGGTTTGGTAAAGCTTTTAGGACGGTAAAAACTCCACAGAAAGATCGATCGACTCGCAGCCCAAAAAATATAGAGACGCGATCGCCCGCGCCTCTATAATTACTAAAAGTTAAAATTCCACACCAAAGTTTTGTCAAAACTTTGACTACATTCGGAACTGTTCGACTTCGGGAGTATAGCCGATCGGCAAAACGTAATCCAGATTCTCGTGGGGACGAGCAATTATGTGATACGATAGCAACTTTCCGCCATCGACCTTTTTAACTGATTCAATTCCAGCAGCAACGGCTGCTTGCACTTCAGAAACATCTCCTCGCACTATAATTGTCCAGTAGGCGCGGGTTATTTTCTCATAGCGAACTAAAGTAACACGGGCTGCTTTCACCATTGAGTCCGCAACTTCTACTGCAGCGGGAAATCCTAAGACTTCAACCATTCCCAGTGCAACACCCATTACAACATTCTCCTAAATTTCACAAGATATCTGACACTCATTGTATGTGAAATTGTTGACAGAAATTGGTTCCGATGATTTTGGTAAGAATGAAGGACGATCGCCCAAAATTAAAAAAGCCCCTAAAAAAGCCCCAGAAACTGTTGCGGCATTGAAATCCCACAGTTGGCGGCGCGCCGGAAAGCCCGCCACACAAGACTTTGAATCAAAACACCTGTGCAAATTAGAGGCGCCACAGCTTAGTTTCTCACCAGCGGCAAGTCGTATGACAAGCTCGCCGATCGATTTTCGGGACTTTGGGCTCAACTAATCCAGCCGCGGCGCGACACAAAACTTTAGGGAACTCCCCCAGAGCCCGGCTGTGGAGTCAATCGATTTTAGATTTTAGATTTTAGATTTTAGATTGAAGCATTGACTTGCGCGAGATAAATACGTTCGGCAAGTTTCATCGGATACAGGTTTTTTATTTCTCGGTCCTGAGTTTGCGCGTTGGAATGAATCACGTGGCGGGTATCCTGGATGATGAAGGTCAATCTAAAATCTAAAATCTAAAATCTAAAATCGACTGAGTGAATCAAAACTCGTCTAGCAACCACTCCGAGGCTCTTTCACCCAAATCTAGAGGAACGCTGACAGCTTTGCCCAAACGGGGGCGATCGCGAGTAGTTACGATATATTCTCTCACCTGTTCGGTGCTCCCCCAGCCGTTGAGGTAATTGGCCACCGCATCCAAATGCTCGAAATAATCAGCCTCCGTCATCGGAAAAGATGCCTGTTCTAGATATTTCCACATAACTTGCACAAAAATCTTGCCCCGCGTCCGCCGCAATCTGATATCGTAAGACTTTCCCCATTTTTCTAGCAGTAGCTGGTGTAAATCCTTGCCCGTCATGGTTGCTCCTGAGTTAATCCATTAAACAATAAAAGACAAAGTTCAAAAAATGTAATAATACTCTAATAAAGGCTGGAAGGCGCATTCTTAAAAGGAATTTTCGTGGCCTAAAATTTGTGCGAGCAGATTAACGGCAATTATCCCAGTTGTCTGCACGTACAGGTTCGCTAACAGCTAACAAACAAACGTAACTTAAAACCGTAAAGGCAGGTCATGGCTCAATCTTCTGCTGGAAATCCCGATGTTCCCGATATGGGGCGTCGCCAATTTATGAATTTGCTGACGTTCGGTACAGTCACAGGTGTGGCACTGGGCGCACTCTATCCCGTTGTCCAATATTTTGTTCCTCCGTCGAGTGGGGCAGTTGGGGGCGGAGTGACAGCTAAAGATGCTTTGGGTAACGACATCATCGTTAGCGAATATTTGGCTTCGCACCCTGCGGGCGATCGCACCTTAGCCCAAGGTCTCAAAGGCGACCCCACCTATGTTGTGGTCAAAGAAGACCAATCTATCGCCGACTACGGCATCAATGCAGTTTGCACTCACTTGGGTTGCGTCGTGCCTTGGAATGTTAGCGAAAACAAGTTTATCTGTCCTTGCCACGGTTCTCAATACAACAATGAGGGCAAAGTGGTGCGCGGCCCAGCGCCTTTGTCTCTGGCCCTGGCCCACGCCACTGTCGCAGATGACAAGATCGCTTTTACAACTTGGAAAGAAACTGATTTCCGCACCGGCGAAGCACCTTGGTGGTCTTAAACTATTTTGGATTTTAGATTTGAGATTTTAGATAGGGGGTGAATGGTGAAAACCACAGATAATTGCATCCCTAAAGCATTCTAATAATCCAAAATCCAAAATCCAAAATCCAAAATCCAAAATCCAAAATCCAAAATTGTCTGACCTTTGAGATTGAATACTCTAATGCCACAAACTAATTTATCTGCGATATTTCGCCGCAGTGCCAGGACGATCGCGAAAACTGCCTTAATTGCGATCGTAGCCGCAGGATTTTTCCTCACCAGCGACATCGCACTTCCCCAAGCAGCATTTGCTTACCCTTTCTGGGCACAGCAAACAGCACCTGCTACTCCCCGCGAAGCAACAGGCCGCATTGTTTGCGCTAACTGTCACCTCGGTGCAAAACCGACTCAAGTTGAAGTACCGCAATCTGTTTTGCCTGACACAGTGTTTGAAGCTATTGTCAAGATTCCCTACGATACTAGCGTGCAACAAGTTGTCGGCGACGGCAGCAAAGGCGGCTTGAATGTCGGTGCAGTTGTGATGTTGCCCGAAGGTTTCAAGATTGCTCCCGCTGACAGAATTCCCGAAGAAATGAAGGAAAAAGTCGGCGATCTTTACTTCCAACCTTACAGCGAAACCCAAGAAAATATTGTTTTAGTCGGCCCAGTACCGGGAGAACAGTACAAAGAATTGGTATTCCCAGTTTTGTCGCCGAATCCGGCAACTGACAAGTCGGTTCACTACGGCAAATACCAAATTTATGTTGGCGGCAACCGCGGTCGCGGTCAGGTTTATCCTACTGGCGAAAAGAGCAATAATACTGTTTACAATGCTTCGGTAGCTGGCACCATTTCTAAGATTGCTCAACCTGAAGATGGCGGTTATCAAGTGACAATTCAACCTGCCGAAGGTGCAGCGGTTGTTGATACGATTCCCGCAGGTCCAGAACTGATTGTTACCGAAGGACAGACAGTTGCAGCAGGCGAACTTTTGACGAACAATCCTAATGTGGGCGGCTTCGGTCAAAAAGATGTGGAGATTGTGCTGCAAAGTGCCGATCGAGTTAAAGGATTGATGGCTTTCGTGGCTTTGACAATGCTGGCTCAAATTATGCTGGTTCTCAAGAAGAAACAGGTCGAAAAAGTTCAAGCTGCTGAAATGAATTTCTAAGCGCGGCTGTAATTAGTTGGGTAAGGTACTATGTGCGAACCCAACTATTAGGTAAGTAGGGCGGGTATTCCCCGCCTTATTGTTTGATAAATAATATCATTTCCGATTACACGGGAATGATGTTGACGGTTGACGGTTGACGGTTGACGGTTGACGGTTGACGCCGTGAACAGTGAACAGTCAACAGTGAACAGTCAACAGTGAACTCTAATTTCCTATTCCGATGCTAACGGATTTGATATAAAATAATGTCAATTGATGAGAAAATAGTTGAAGTAGGCCCGCTGCAATGGTTTTATCGGGAAACAAATCCGGTTAACGAAACTGGTAAACCGCCCGTACTGCTGCTGCACGGTTTGCCGTCCCAGAGTTTTACCTGGACTGTAATGATGCCCGATTTGGCTGCCCAGGGATTTCGATCGATCGCCCCCGATTGGGTGGGTTACGGGCGATCGACAAAACCAGACAAGCGCGACTTTGCCTACACTCCCGATGCTTTTGTTGACGCCCTCGCTGGCTTTATTCAAGCTATAGAATTAGACCGATTTTACCTCGTTGTCCAAGGATTTTTAGCTTCAGCCGGCATTCAATACGCTTTACGCAATCCCGATAAAATTGAGCGTCTAGCCGTCATCAATACACCAGTTTCAGGAAATATAAGATTGCCTTGGAAAATGCAGCAGTTGGGGCTGCCTTTTATTGGCGACATGATGACGCAAGACCCGCTTTTGGTTGACAGAACTCTCGAAGGTGGCAGCGGCCAGACAATATCAGACAAGGATTTAGATGTTTACCGCCGCCCGTTTTTGAAGAGTTCGGATGCAGGTCGATCGCTGATGAATACAGTCCGCAATATTCAATTGCCACAGTCAATGGCAGAAATTGAATCCGGCTTGAAAGGATGGACTCGACCAACTTTATTTGTCTGGGGTTTGACAGATCCTTGGCTAAGTGTTGAACCAGTTCAAAAGCTAGTCAGTTCCCTGCCAAATGCAGAGTTAGTCACACTGGAACAAGCGGGGCATTATCCTCAAGAACATTGGTCAGAAAAAGTTGGCAATGCTGTGATCACTTTTCTGCGCCGCCAGGAGGTAAAATAATATTTTGTACATAACTCTCGGTGCTAGGTCAGTGAACCAGCTCCTCGCCGAGCTGCATTCCCAGGCAGAGCCTGAAAACGAGAAATCTAAAATCTAAAATCTAAAATCGATATGACTCGTCCCCGTTCAATTTTTGCCTTGATGATGGCGTTTTTGATGGCATTTCTGGTTAGTTGCAGCAGTGTCGAAGCAAAAGTTCCAACGACTTACACAGCAGCCCAGACCCAGCAAATTCAACGCTATGTTCCTACCCTGACAGAGTTGCGATCGCGCATGGATAAACTGGGAACCCTAATTCAAAAACGGAATTGGGTTGATACCAGAACTTACATTCACGGGCCTCTAGGCGACTTGCGGAACACCATGAAAACCGTCTCTGCGAGTTTGTTGCCTAGTTCTCAACAACAAGCTGTTGATTTAACTAAGAGTTTGTTTACCGATTTGGTTAACATTGATCTGGCGGCTAAAGACCTTGACTATGCAAAAGTCACGGCCAGCTATCAAAAAGCTGTCAATGATTTCGATACCTTCTTGCAGCTAATTCCTAAAGCTTAATAATTTGGGGTTTGTAGGCTTGGTAATGGATGGGTGTCAAATTAAAACTGAAACCCATAATAAATATCGCTTGTAGCCGAGTCTAGATCCCCCCTAAGCCCCCTTAGTAAGGGGGGGACAAGAGTATTCAAACTCCACCTTAAAAAGGGGGACAGAGCATTCAAAGTCCCCCTTTTTAAGGGGGATTTAGGGGGATCGAGACTTCGAGACAAACGATAAAAACAGAGGATTTTACTGTTGATTTGACACGCTTTGCGCTGAGAACCCTACAAAAAACTTCTATCAAATCTAAAATATAAAATCTAAAATATAAAATCTAAAATATAAAATTGAATGATTCGCGTTGCAATTATTGGTTGCGGTATTATTGGGGCGTCGATCGCCTTTGAACTAAGTCAATTTCCCGAACTGAAAGTTACTGTGTTCGACAAACAGCCGCCGGCACAAGGTTCTACTGGCGCGGCACTCGGTGTTTTGATGGGAGTTATCAGCCACAAAACTAAGGGCAGAAATTGGCAGTTGAGGGCAAGCAGCCTTCAACGCTACGAAACTTTGATTCCTGAATTGGAAGCAGTTACGGGGCGAAAAATTCCTTTTAACAAACAGGGAATTTTAATGCTTTGTTCGGAGGGAGAGGATTTAAGTAAGTGGGAAAAGTTGATAGCGACTCGCGAGTCTCAAGGTTGGCAATTGGAACTTTGGGATGTGGAACGAGTGCGCGATCGCTGCCCTCATCTGTCTTTCAACGATCAGATTATTGCTGGGATTTATTCGCCTCAAGACCGGCAAGTCGATCCGACGGCGCTAACTTTGGCTTTGGTTGATGCTGCTGAACGAAATGGGGCGATTTTTGAGTTTGGCGTGGAAGTTCAAGGCATTACTCAGTTGGATTCTCAGGAGTCTGAGATTCAACTCCCATCTTCTATTACTGTCAATAAGTCTTGTGGAACAGGCATCTTGCCTGTTGCTGAAAATTTCGATCGACTAATTGTGTGCGCTGGTTTGGGCTCTGCTGCTGTGACTGCATCGTTAAATCAGTTGGTTGACATTCGCCCGGTGTTGGGACAAGCGCTGCATTTGCGATCGGCCAAGCCTTTAGGAAACCCAGATTTTAGCCCGGTAATTACTTGCGATGACGTTCACATTGTGCCTTTGGGAAATCAGGAATTTTGGGTGGGGGCGACGGTGGAGTTTTCCCAAAATGGCGGGGAAATTCCGGCGAATGCTGATATGTTGGCGCAAGTGATGGCGAGGGCGAGCTCCCTTTGTCCGGGCTTAGCAGAAGCTCAAATCATCAGGAAATGGTCAGGATTGCGCCCGCGGCCGGAAGGGCGACCGGCCCCAATTATCGAGACGCTTCCCGGTAACGATCGCGTTTTCATCGCCAGCGGGCACTATCGCAACGGTGTTCTGCTGGCCCCTGCAACAGCGCGATCGATTCGAGAAATGATTTTGCAATAATTAACAAATGTTAATATAATCAAGATAGCAATTCATATCTTACATCGAAATATGTCCGACAAACCTTTAGGTAAACCCCGCTCTTTGTGGCGAGTAATTTTGCTGTCGGCAGTCAGCTTGCTGCTATATTACGGATGGTACAAATGGATTATTCAAGAAGAATTGCGTCGCTATAACGGCAGCGGTTGGTCGGGAACTCTTTGCTTGCTTCCCTTTGTTTTAGGAGTAGCCGTCCCCCAAGCTTTGCGGATATTCGATCCTGACGTTCCCGGATGGTTTGGTTGGTTTTCCTTGCTGGGTATTGCTTGGATTTACATCGTGCAGTTCAAACTTTACAACACAGTTAACGAATTGTACCGCCAAGAAGGAATGAAAGAACCGCTCACAGTTTGGTGGCTTTTTGTACCCGGTTTAAATTTAGTTGTCGGCTTGCGGCAAATTCACTTTTTGAGTCAGTTTTGGGCAAGAAAACAGGGAATTGAAGTTAAGGATAACTTAGCCGAAAGTATTCCTTTCCTCTCAGCTAACGCTTAAATAAATTAAGATCCAATCGCTTGGCGCTGCGAGTAAATTTCTTCTATAAGCAGGTCACGCAGTTCATCCGCAATGTCCGTGGGAGGGTTGCCTGCGAGGGCGCGTCCAATCAGCCGTTCTGCTTCCCGGAGTTGGGCACACTCAATGGCAAGTACGGCGGCGCTCCGATGCAGTATAGAACGAGTCGGCTCAAAATCCCATTCGTTTGCTACTAAATCCGCTGCCGCCCGTTCTTTCGCAAAGGCGACTCTGGTGAGTGCAGTCACTTGGTCGATATCACCGCACTGACGGGCGAGAACAGCTCGATCGACCAGTTCCATTGCTTCGTGGTGAAGGGCTTCTACGGTCTGCATTTTTTGACGATCCGTGCTTTGGGAGTACCGAACTCAATTACAGACACGTAACCAGGAGCTACGTCATCTGAAGGGCGGATTTGTTCTAATTTTATGTTAACTCTGGCTTGAATAATGCTGTCAGAACCTTTACGAATCCCGGAGACTTCTAAGCGGGCTTTACAAGGCATCTGGACTTTTTGCTGCAATTTCTCTGGGATTTGCAGCGATCGCCAGTCTATGGATTTATCGCCCCTTTGCCAAGTCAGCGTAGACGATGATTTCCCAACCCAAGATCAGCAGCAGGAGTAGCTCAACCCCACCCAAAATATTGATAGCTAAAGGTGTGCCAGGTACTAAGGCCCAGAAGGAAATCAGGGTAATGATTCCTGACACGACGAAGGTAATTTCATCAACAATAAGTTGCTCGATTTTGCGGCGCGATCGGTGGCGATCGCTCCGGTGGGCAATTTCCCAGCCAAATAGAGATTCTACGTCTGCGTGTCCGGTATTTTCTTTGATCTTTTCGACCAAGGTAAGCCGAATGTAGCGCCCGATCGCGCTGATCTTTTCATCGTTTACTAGGTAAGTCCAGCCGAGAATCAAGGAAGCCCAGGGGAGGATTAGAAAGGCGTAGTAGTTGGCGGAGTTGGAAGCTGCAAAGGAGACGATTGTACCGAACAAACCCAAGGTGACGTAGAGGAGGTTGTCTCGGAAACCAATCCGCTGGGTTTGCTCGGCTTTTAGTTTGTCGTATTCTAGCAGCCAGATTTTCAGGATGGGGTCTTCTGTCATTTTGTTCTTCTATCCCTTTTACTGTTATTGTGCCTGATTTCACTTACTCTGGAGGTCTGAGTGAGGAGAAATACTTTTGTGGTCAATCGCATTCAATGATGGTCGGTGCGGCGACTACGCAACCTTCTTCTGGGAGCGATGTAGAAACCAAATCGATTCGGTTTTCGATCGAGTGTTTCCAATGCAGAGCGAGTTTCTCTGAGATTTAAGGCAAGTAGATCCTCGAATATCTGTAAACCAATGTCGCGATATAGGGGCTGACGATGTAGTTGAATGGCAATTGTCGTTAAACTTTCCGCGATGAACGCTGTTGCTGGTGCTGGATTGGTGAGGTTTGCAAAAATGCCAGTTAAACTCTGACAAACTTTAACCACAATCTTAGGATTGTTGTCCACTAAATTCTTTGTTTCAATAATTTCAGTCAGATCGTTGGCCGCTGCCAAAAGTGCGCCCCGGTTCTTGCAGATTGCTTCAACGATCTTCACCATTCCAGGATTCAGTTGAAAGCGATCGCGACTCCAGCGGAAAACGCTTGCTACAGCGTGCTGGATAGATTCGGTAGAAGAAGAAGCAAGGGTAGAGAGAATTTCTGCGGCGATCACCCGACATTTTTGTTCAACCCATAGATAACTTGCTGCGTGAGCGAGTCCGCAAAGAATTGCTTCATTGTCTTGAGTGGCAAGGTGATGGCGAATCCTCTCAACTGACCATTCATCCTGATATTGAAAGTATTGAATTAGTAGCAATTCACCATAGGCTTGTTGAGAAAAGTTGGAGTTATTAGCCCGAAGCATTTCGAGCCAACTCTGTACAGTTTCTTTGGGTTCAAACCATCCAACTCTGTGTGCAATGAAATAGAGTGCAAATTGATATTGCAAAACCTCTGGGTAGTTGTGGATAACAGTGTCAAACAATTCTGTAGCTTGTGCGCGATCGCCATTCAACAAGGGCTCCATTCGCCTTAATATATAAACCCATACTGCTGGGTGAGGTTCTACACCCAGTTGCGAGCGGATAAATTTTTCCCAACCTTCTAAATTTGGGGGATTTTGCCTGAGATACCCTTCGGCGATCGCTCGTACAATATTGCCTCGACCACCGGGTAAGATATGAGAGCCTCCCAAGCCGAATAGGATGGGTGATTTTAAATCGGAGTGACGCTCATCTTTGCTCTGGTAATACTCCAATTCTGGTTTGGTATGCGTAGGTAGCCAACTTTCTAGAAGGGCTAGGACTGGTAATGGCAATCCTTGATTGGGCTCTGCGATTTTTTCCAGCGCACCGGCAGCATAATCACGAAAATATTCCGAACTAAAGCCGCGTTGATTAAGTTCTTCGACAAGTTGAATCAATTTGCTAGCTGGAAACTCTATTTCTGAAAGATTAACTATGGCTTTTCCCGCATAACTTTCATGGCGCTGTGGCTGAAGTTGAGGCAAAATTCGCAGACAGCGATCGGGATCGTTCTTGACAAGCTTACCAAATTCATCTGATTGTTCAATGGCACCTCCACCCCTTGAGAGATCTTTCGCCCATACCGACAGGGAACGATCCCACCTAGTTTTATCGGATAATTCATCAAACAGATTCAGTATTTCCGAATCGCTGGCACGGCTCATTTCCTCTTTAGTCATGCGTGATCCGACAATTTGAGCTGGGGTCACAGTTGGGTATCGATCTTCTGCAACTTCCGAAGGAAAAGCACAAATTTCTTCATCTCTGAGCCTCTTGCCTGCCGGACTCAAACATTCATCAGGAAATGCAAGTAAGAGTTGAAGCCGATATATACGGTTGTATTGCAAAAGAGGGGATCGATCGTCAGGTCCATAGTTCTCCCAGGGATGGCAGTAATCAAATTGATGAATGGCATTTTCGATTTTTTCTCTGTCATCAGGTGATAGGTGTGGACAAATAGAAGAAATAAGGCGTTTTGTATCACAGTGATTTCCGTCTATGCTATCTCCCAGACATAAACGTCTTCGATCGCCCACCAGATAATTCAAGATGAATTGTGGTTCTTGACTGGCTATCTTTTCCAATCCACGAGCAAGCAATCTATGAACTAGAAGTAAATCTGATTGCAAATTTTGAGTTACAAACGTCAAAAAAGCTTGTCTATCTTGCCGAGCTAATTCTAAAATAGCTGACAGCAGTGCATCAATTATTTTTCCTGACTCGATATCTGGCTCTCGACCTAGGCTGACTAAAAAATCTTCACGATAGCTTGTGCTATTAAGATTGAACTCTCTTGAAATCCGATCGACCAAATTCGTGAACCACCCCCAGATTGATTCTAGAAAAGCTTTTGGATTTGCTTGAGCAAATTTCTCCAATTCATAGAAATCTCTTTCGCTTTTTAGTAAATGCTCCAGAGGCCTTCTTGGGTCATACTTGTATTCATGAGCATAACGTTGTACTTCATCAGCATCAGGCGGTAATTCAGGTGGAGAGATTTGGCTCGCAGAGATCGCCTGTGCCAACCGCTGCTCCAAATGGGCGTGAATAACCCTTGCAGCATGGCTGGGTAGAGTCTCAGCAATTCTTTCAGCGATCGCAGCC
Source organism: Microcoleus sp. B9-D4 (assembly GCF_036705105.1). Taxonomy (NCBI): domain Bacteria; kingdom Bacillati; phylum Cyanobacteriota; class Cyanophyceae; order Oscillatoriales; family Microcoleaceae; genus Microcoleus; species Microcoleus sp. B9-D4. Next base: position 11,752 of record NZ_JAUBTS010000015.1, on the reverse strand, counting down.
ACATTATTCCAATCAATATTTGAACGTTGTATAACCTGTTGCGTCAACCAAACCCTTTCGGGAGTCCACTGACCAATATTGAATAGCACTCGAATGCTTAAAAAGTCATAGGTTCGATCGTTCAACCAATATTCCTCTAACAAACTCCAGACATCTTCGGCGGCGAAACTTGCTGCTGCAGTCAGGAGGGGACGACAGTAAACTGCTTGCTCTACTGGTTTTTCTAACCACTCTAGGAATTCGGGGCGATCACGCAACGTTTCAAACCAACCTGGACTAACCATCATTGAGTCTAAAACCTTGATTGCCTCTATTTCTGAATTCAGCAAGGGAACAAGCAGCCCTACCTCCGTGGGATTGGGATTAGACTGCGCCCCGACAAACTCGATCACCAAGGTACGAATATGCGATCTGACTTTTTGTTTGGAGGTGTTGAGTAAAGCTTGTATTTCTCGTTGGTACTTCTGGCAGGCTGTGCCACGCAAATAGTTGAGGTTCCTCAGCAAAATCGGTCGAATGAAAAGACCATCTTGGCGCTCTAATACGAAGTTAGAAAGCGATTGGGAGCCACGGGCAAAAGAACGAGCCAGTGTATGGTCGTATAGCGTTTGATGGCAGAAACCCAAGGTTGAGTTATCTGGATTAGTCATCAAAATTCCAGCTTTCTCTAGAACGCGACAGATTTTAGGACACTCATCGGCAATTGCGGCTGGTAGCCACAGGACTTCTTCCTCAGTCATGCGTTCAGCCAGTTTCGTCAGAAAAGCAATAGATTGTTCGGCTTCAGGCTCCTCAAGAATACGTTTTTCCCACAACTGATCCAGCAGATTTGGAAAGGATTCAAAAACTTGATTTGGTTTAGCGATTTCCAGAAAGATTCTCAAATGAAATGGATTTCGCAGCAGTTCCCGCAATGGTTCTCCCATACTGTGCGGATTGTGCTTCTCATTTTCCAAAATAGGAGATATCTGTTCCCATGTTGGTAACTGAAGATCTAACCGTTGAAAACAATCCAGACGAGCAAATTGAGTGCCGTGACGAAACTCGAATTCGCGGCAAGTCGCCACAAGGTGAACATTTTTAGTTTCAGATAGGGATTGGATGAATGACAGCAACATATTCAATCGTCCTGGTTGACGATCGAGCAATTCTGAAAGAGCATCGAGTTGGTCTATCAAGAGAATGACTTTCTCTGTATTTGCGATCGCTTTAACCGCTTCTTTTGGATGCTTACTTATCTCAATATCGTGCTGTAAATCTTCAATGGTATTGACTGTATTGTTGAGACTGCCAGCTTGAATTCCCAACAGCACATATTTTTGTTCTACCGCCCAATGTCCCAGAGTTGCCATGAGCGCCGATTTTCCGCAGCCAGGAGAACCCAGAACAATAGTTGTAGAAGAAGTTTCTGTTTCAATGCGATCTATCAGTTGCTCTAATTCAGGACGAGTAATCTGTTGGTTGTTGTCGCCGAGCGTCCGCTTCCAGTTCAACAAGCCTTTTGAGGCATTGAGGAACTCTTCCTTCAAGTTGCTTGGACTGATGGTATCTGAAAGCTGTAAATCAAGACTATATTGAAGAAAGTCAGCCAATACGGTTGCCGCAGTTTGAGATGCCAACCGATGAAATACATCGCTCTTGTCAGCATCACCAAAGTCAGAAACCCCTCGAATCACCAGCCAATCTCGCCCCATTCTTTGACAGGCGTTAGCAAATCCGATGGCTTCCATCTCCCCCACTTTCACTCGCCCATGCTGATTATCTCGGATCTCCTCCAAAACCAAGGGATCTTTGAGCAGCTTTTCACCACTGGCAACGATACAAACATCAATCTCAATTCCGCGAATAATATCCTTTTCCTGTAGGTAGGATCGATCTTGCACCGATAGCATTGGGAACTCCCCACCTATACGCAAAAAGCGCGATTCTAACCCTTGCTGGCTTTTGGGAATCCGATCTTTGTGAGTTGCCAAGTAAAAAATCACATCCTGTTGAATGCCGTTGGGTACAGAGAGCATATCTGGTCGAGGCTGTATCGTGTGGGTTCCATTCTCTAACTGTCGTAAGGCAGCCGACTCATATCCAAGCACCCGTTCTGAGAATACCACCTCGCCTAATTTTGCCTTACCTTTAATACCTGCTGCGATTCCCACTAACACTAAAAGCTTCGGATCGTGCGCTTGGATAACTTCCGTAGCAGCTTGGGAGGAATTGTAGTTGCCAGCAGTGCCGATACAGCCTAAAGCCAGACGATAAGTTCTATTGGTTCGTTCTGAAAAAAGTTCCCCGTGTAAATAGATCGTCTGGCTATCCTGAGTCCTGGTTCTGTTGTTAGAAATATCTTGAATACCTAGAGCAGCTTTCGCAGCAGCCAGTTCCTGCGGAATAACAGTCAAAATCGCTATATCTACTTTTTTGCGAGTTTCCATTTTATATAGAGAAGCTTTTTGTCTATTATGACAATTTTTTTTGTACTTGGGGATTAAAAAAGTCATTTCGATTTGCGATTAACGAATTAAAGCCCCGACTTCTTCAACAAGTCGGGAATCTGGGTATTGTTCACCAGAACCGATTCGGCAAATCGGCCAAAATGAGTTTGAGTTCCGGTTCATTAACCCGCTTAATTGCTTTAGGAATACTTACCCACTGCCGCTTTCTCCTGCTAGCTTCCGGCCAAATTTCTAGAACTGCTTGGACTTGCATTAAAAATACTTCTACCTGACAAGTATAGCCGGATTTTTTATACTCGTAAGTTCCCAGCAAATCCGGGAAGACTTTACCCAACAAACCTGCTTCTTCCCAAGCTTCCTTGGCAGCAGAATCTTGGGGAGTCATGTCAGGTTCAATTAATCCTTTGGGAATCACCCAGCGCTTGCTAGCCGAAGAAGTAATCAGCATTACTTCAATTTGTCCGTCTTGAATGCGATAGGGAATTACCCCCGATTGATCAACCAGTAAAGCGATTTTTATACTCATGATTTCTGCAATATTTCTGGCTGCAAAAGCTGCTGTAACCTGATGAACGGTTTACAACTAAAAAATAAAAACAGCATCCTGATTCTCGACAATTCCCAAGTTGAGATAGCAATAAAGTGGATAATAAACATATTTGGCTTTTCCTGTCTGTCGAAAATAGGAAATCCCCCTGCATTCCCACTGAACAATAATATTATTATAATAACCAGGCGCAATCCTCTACCGACAAGCAGATAAAAGCCGATCGCCAATATCTGCCTTTATCTGGGCCGGTATGGGGTTTTACACCTAATCTTTCTTCGCCTTAGCCTCCAAATTTTCCATCCGACTCCTCAAATCTTGATTCTCCTTTTTCACCTGGTCTAATTCCTCCCGCAACTGCTTTACCGCTGCATCCGAACCAGAATTTTTCTGCACTCTTTGCACAGCTTCATCAGCCATGCGACGAACGCGGCCATCTGGAGTTTGGTCAGCTAAAGAACGCAAAATGCGAATTGCTTTGCGAGTTTGCATTTGTCCTAATCCCGCTACTACAGAGACTTGAGTCAAGAAAAACGTCTCTTTAGATAATTCTGCCAATCGCTGCAAAATCCGTTCTAAATTGACCTTTGTTTGACCAGTCGAAATTGTCCCCAAAGCTCGAATTGCAGCCAAGCGCAAAGCTTGCGGAGTACCGGGGGCTGTGTATTTCAAAATTAGATTCAGCGCATCTTCAGAAGTTTTCATCTGCGCCAAACCGGAAATAGCACCCGATCGCACTACCTCATTCCACCCCTGCCGCTCTTTCAGCACCAATTTTAACTCTTTCAGTACCTGTTCGTCGCTCGGTTTTTCGTCGGGGTTAGCCCCTGCAATGGCGCCCATAGCAGTCGCTGCTGCTGCTTCTACATAATAGCTGTCGTCGCCTTTTTCGACGATCGATCTCAGCGCTTTATAACTTTCGTGAGTTGGGATTTTACCCAGCGCATTCACCACAGCGCGACGAACACGAGCATCTTTATCTTTTAAACCACTTACTAAACCTTCAAAAACTTGGTCGAGTTTAATTTCAACTAACTGACCGGCAACTTCTGCCCGTACTGCCCAGAACGGCTCTTTCTTGAGAACTTCTGACAGCGTTTTCACCGCTTCCAGCCCTCCCTTCTTCGCCAAAGCTTGGGCCGCGTAAATCCGCGAAACCGGGTCTGGATCGAACTGCAACTGAGCTTTTAGTTCCGCAACTCCATACTCTAACGCTACAGTTTTTAAGTATTTGTTGCCGACATCAAAACTGATAAATGCAGGCTTCTCTTCGAGAGGGAAATAGAAGCTTTGCTCGCGCTCATGCACTCGGACTGTGAAAGTTTTTAGGTTAGCAGTAGAACGTACATAACTGTCATCGTCTGCTTCTTTTTCTGGCTTGTAACCGAAGCCGATCGGGATTTTCAAATCGAATACATCTTTGCTGTTGCTGTTGCCATTCTTGCTATCTTTTACCTGAGTTTGAGTGACAGTAACTTTTGCTAATTTGCTGTCACCATCCCAGGAATAAGCAACCTTATAATCTGGATGACCGCCGCGATAAACATACTGGTCAAACAAAAACATCAGATTGCGACCGGTAGCCTTTTCTATCGCCCTGAGCAAATCGATCGTTTCTACAGTTTTGTGAGCGTTATCCCGCACAAAAGTGTGAATTGCTTTGTAAAATAATTCGTCGCCCAACTCGGCGCGAATCATGTGATAAACGCAAGCACCTTTTTCGTACAAATGGCGATCGTACAATTCGATTGCTTCGCGGTAAACGTGAGTAACGATCGGGCGGCGGTAGCGGGAACTATCTTCAGCTAAATAATTGCGGGCTTCATTTAACATATAGTAAGCCGCGTCTTCTTTGCCATATTCTTTGTCAGTCCAAAGCACCTCGGAATAAGAAGCCATGCCTTCTTTCAGCCAAGCGTGAGACCAATGTTTAATTACTACTAAATCGCCGAACCACTGGTGAGCTAATTCGTGGGCGACTAAGCTTTCAGTACCGCGATTGTCGAGGGCGGCGCGTTCGTCTAACAAGCACCTATCTGTCAGCAAAGTTGTGGAAGTATTTTCCATACCGCCGAAGATAAAATCATCGACGCAGACTTGAGCGTATTTGGGAAAAGGGTAAGGATAGCCAAATGCTTTAGAAAAGAATTCAATCATTTGAGGCGTTTTGCCCATGCTGCGCTTAGCGTCTGCTTCGCGGCTTCTTTCCACGTAATAATTAACGGGTTTGCCGTTCCATTCGTCTTTAATTTCGGCAAAATCTCCGACTGCTAAGGTCATTAAGTACGTCGGGTGTACCTGGGTTTGGGACCAGTGATAAATTTTATCGTCGCCTTCGTTTTTTGTACTAATTAATTCCCCGTTGGAAATAGCAAAAAGTTGTCTCGGAACTTGCACTCTGATTTCCGAAGTTGCCAACTGTCCGGGATAGTCAAAACAAGGAAACCAGAAGCGGGAATCTTCGTCTTCGCCTTGAGTCCAAACTTGTGTTGGTTTGTCTGGATAGTTTTTGTCCGGGCCGACGAAATAGAGGCCGCGCTGGGGTTTTTCGACCGAGTATTCGATCGCAATAGTAATTGGTTGGTAAGCTTCTGTTGGTTCCTGCAGTTGAATTTGCAGCACTTCGCCGTCGCTGTCGAAATCTTGCTCGGTTTCGCCAACTTTTACCGATTCAATGTTGAGGTTTACCGCATCTAAGGTTAATTTGTCAATACCACTGCGGACTGGATTGATGCGGATGCTGCAAGTGCCGCGAAAGCTTTGTTTGGGAATATTCAGCACTAAGTCGAGGAAAATGTGCTCTACTTGACCGGGGCGATCCGGGTTGTAATGCGGCCGAGCACCGGGCATCTCGAAGGATTTGTGACCGTTTTCAGAATCGAAGTAAGTATTTGACATTGTGATGGCAAAGTTGTGAGTCGAGCGGCGATCGCTGGCAGCGCCGATCCGGCTGAACTGCCAGCTTATTATAGAGTAGCGCGTTCTAGCTGCTGTTGTCGCTAACTTGTTAAAAACTGGGTCGAGTGTTGAGGGGATGGAAAATATGATTTTTTCGCTACAATATCACCAAGGCTAATGTCTGCAATCATCAGCCTGCAATTGAAATTGAGAGGGAAATCTGCATGACAGCTACACTATCAGTTCCCAATTCCATCGAGTCTTGGCTTGGCGACGAAGCCGAAGAGTTGCTCACCCATCAAGCAAAAGTTTCTAAAGATTTGTTGCACCTGCCGGGCCCGGATTGGGTCGATCGCATTTTTGCTCAAACCGATCGATCTCCTCAAGTTTTGCGATCGCTTCAGCAACTCTATTCTAGCGGACGCTTGGCAAATACCGGCTATTTATCCATCCTGCCAGTAGACCAAGGAATCGAACACTCGGCGGCCGCTTCTTTTGCACCAAATCCCATTTATTTTGACAGCGAAAACATCATCAAACTAGCAATCTCTGCAGGCTGCAATGCTGTCGCGACAACGCTGGGAGTTTTGGGAAGCGTATCTCGTAAATACGCGCACAAAATCCCTTTTATTGTCAAGCTCAATCACAACGAATTGCTGACTTATCCCAATCAATACGACCAAATAATGTTTGCTTCTGTAGAACAAGCTTGGAATTTGGGAGCGGTTGCAGTGGGAGCAACAATTTATTTTGGTTCGCCGGAATCGACGCGACAAATCCAAGAAGTTAGTCAAGCTTTTGCACAGGCTCACGAATACGGAATGGCGACTATTCTGTGGTGCTACCTCCGCAACGATATCTTTAAACAAGACCAAGATTATCACATTGCAGCGGATTTAACCGGGCAAGCAAATCACTTGGGAGTGACAATTCAAGCTGACATTATCAAGCAGAAATTGCCAGAATGCAACAACGGCTATGCAGCAGTTGCTAAAGCAAGCGATCACAGTTACGGCAAAACCGACAAGCGCGTTTATTCTGATTTAACAACGGATCACCCGATCGATCTAACTCGCTATCAAGTGCTCAACTGTTATGCGGGAAGGATGGGTTTAATTAACTCCGGCGGTGCTTCCGGGAAAAGCGATTTTGCAGAAGCAATTCGCACAGCGGTAATCAACAAGCGCGCTGGCGGCTGCGGCTTAATTTCCGGCCGCAAAACTTTTCAGCGTCCTTTTGAAGAAGGCGTAAAATTGTTCCACGCCATCCAAGACGTTTATTTGTCGCCAGAAATCTCGATCGCCTAAAAATTTACCCCACAGAGATTGGCCTCAAGATCACAACCTAAACGTAGGTGGACACGACCCCCAAATCGTCGTAAACTTAAGGTGCACACTGTGCACCTTACGTGATTAAAATTCCTTAATCTAAGTTGCAACTTAGCTGTAGTATTAATACTAGCTGAACATATATACAGACACAGTATAGCCATCCTAAATCATTGGTAAAGTTCTTACTCCCTCCCCTTGATAAGGGGAGGGTTGGGGTGGGGTCAAACCTTTACGACTCATTTAGGATTGCTATATATAATTTAAAAATGCCCCACAGCCTTGTTTTAAACCTGCTGCCAGTTGCACCAATTCCATCCCAGTTTTTAACGGGACGGCATCTCCACGCTTTATTTCTCAACCTTGTGAGTGCTGTAGACAGCGATTTGAGCGCGTACCTGCACGACCAATCTCATGAAAAAGCTTTCACTTTAAGCCCTTTTCAAGTAAGCAGAAAAGAGGCTTACAAAAGCAGTACGCCGCAGCCACAAAAGAGAGTTTTGCCTCCGGCTTCCCGCACAATATCTCCCGCTGTACAGTGGGAACACAAGCAAGCAATTCAGGAAAATACGCCGATTTGGTGGCGAATTTCTCTGCTGGATGACGGTTTGTTCGATCGCCTAACTCAACTTTGGCAGCAACTTAATTTCGCTCGCCCTTGGCATCTGGGCCCGACAAATATATACATTACTAATATTTTGAGCGAACCGCAATCCAACCAGCCGTGGGTAAACTTTTGTACTTACGCCGAATTGTTCGATCGAGCGTCGGAAACTGAGCGCCAAATTGCTTTTAGTTTTTGCACTCCTACTAATTTTCGGCAAGGTGTATACGATAGTGCTATGCCCACTCGTGAGAGTATTTTTGGCAGTTTAGCTAATCGCTGGAACAAGTACAGCCGGATGGCGATCGAACCTACTTTCACAGAAGCTATTTTCCCCAGTTTTTTCGATATCCGAACAGAAGTTAGTACAGATTCTCGCAGTAAATTTATTGGCTGCGTCGGGGATATTAGTTACCGAATTATGGGAGATATAGCTCCTGCTACTATCAAGCAAATTAACACTTTAGCAGATTTTGCGCTTTATAGCGGAGTCGGGCGAAAAACGCCGATGGGTATGGGAATGACGCGCCGGTTGCAGGTTTTTTAATTATTCACCTTTGGGCTGAATTTCACTGACTATTTCATAAATATTTGTGTCTGGTATTTTCGCAAACAAAGGCGCCATCTGCTTCAATATTTCCTGATAAGCTTCGCTTTGATTGGCTGCCATATCTTCTACGCTTTCCCAAAAAATGATGGCAATACCTTTGTCTGTATTGGGCAATTGCAGCAGGTATGCTCCCTTAAAACCTGTGGCATAAGTTGCAACGGCTTTTTCAAAAAGTTGCTCTGCAGCTTCAAATTTTCCTGGTTTAAATTCGCCAATGGCAACGTAGGCAAACTGATGTCTGAGAAAGTCGAGAAATTCTGACATATCTTTTTCCTCACTTAATAGCGATACACTAAGTTATATTTTACCCGATCGCTGTAAATTTGTGAATATCGCTGTTTATAAGTAGATCGACCTAAAAAAACCTAACAGCGATCGATCTTTCGATTATTCTGCTCTATCCAACCAAACCATTAAATCGGATAAACTAGAAAATCCGACTACCTCCTCTACCAAACTCTCTAATTGCTCAACCGATAATTCCCCAATCCGCGAAACTACATCGGGATTTACGGCTCCTACTCGTCGCTCCAGCAGACGCAGAATTAATGCTCTTTGACCTGCTCTAATCCCTTCTTGCATCCCTGCTTGACGGCCTTCTTGCATCAATTGAATCCTAGCTGGCTCCAAAGCTCGCTCCAAAGCTCGCTCCAGACCTTCTTCTACGCCCCTAGTAATAATTCCCCGCTGTTCTTCGATCGCCATTTCTTGGGCTTCCATATCCTCGAACTCTTTCAATGTTAAGTTAGCCTCATTGGCAATTTGAAAAGCTTTTTCTAGTTCTGGAACTGTTTCCATTGTGGCTGGTATTGTTTCTAGATCAGGAGTATTTTTCAGAAAATAAATCCATTTATCCGTCAAAGTTGTGAGTTCATCTAACTCTTTCTTAAATTTCGGCAACTCCACAAAAAACATTTCAACTTGGAGATGGGGATAATCAAATAGTTTCTTTTTTTCCTTGAACACAAAATGAGAAATAACATCAGGTTGTTCTTTAAACATTTCAAAATCAGTAATCGTCAAAGCTATTACTGGTTGTAATCTAGGATAACCTTCTCTAATTTTGAGTTGGTTGGCATAGGTTTTGGCTAAGTTGTAGATGACTCGTTTTTCAAAAGCGGCTACATTCAAAACTTGCATTTCAATAATTACCGTCTTGTTGCCGGTAATTCGAGCTTTGACATCCAAATAACTATCTTTGAGTCCGCTAACGGTAGCAGCCGAGTAAGGGTCAATAATTTGCAAGTCTTGGATGATTGGCTCACCGGCGTAAATTAGAGCATTTAAGAAGCTGATGAGGATGTCTTGGCTGTCGGTGGAACCAAAGATTTTTTTGAAGGCAAAGTCTGTTTTAGGGCTGATAAATTTCATGATATTTTTCCTAATCTGTTTTATTGATTTATGAAAGATTTTGATGAAGCGCGATCGCTTCGGGGCTGCGAAAAGTGGGTAGCTGCAATAGCCCACTTGAATTTATGAAAATACGGGTGATATAAATTTAACATACAAGTAAAAATAAAACCAACATAAAAGTAACAAAAATGACCAAAATATTAGTAATTGAAGACAATAACTTAATCCGAGAAACGGTATTAGAACTTCTGGAATCGCGCGGTTTTGAAGCTGTAGGCGCTGAAAATGGAAAAGTTGGTATCCAGTTAGCTGCCCAAATTCCCGATTTAATTTTGTCAGATGTCATGATGCCGGAACTAAACGGTTTTGAAGTATTCGCAGCCGTGCGATCGCACCCTGCAACTGCCAGCATTCCGTTTATTTTTATGACAGCCTCCGAAATGGAAAAAGCCCTGGAACTCAAAGCAGACGGCTATCTCCAGAAACCTTGCAGCCTAGCAGAAATGCTCGCGGCGATCGCCACTCAACTAGAAAAACCGACAGTTAGCAACCCACAACATCAAAAAGTACAGGACAATTCTGTACCATCAAATCTCAGCTTGCGCGCCAGCCATCAAAAATCTCGGTTTGAGATTGCCTCGGTTTGCTCGCAATAACACGCACAGTAACGTTATGGATACATAAGTTGAGGGAATTTCAAACTGGTTCCCCCCAGGGGTGGCTTAGACTGGGTATGTTGAATTTGGTTAAATATTTATGAACGCACAACCCAAAGGCCGCCTTGTTTGGAACCACTCTACCCACCTTCCCGGTTTGATACCAATTTTAGAGCGCCTCACCCTAAAAATGGGCATTCAAACAGTCACTCCCGGCGTCATCAACAAAGTTAAAGGACACATCCCCCGCATGACATTAAGAGTGTCAGTACCCATCCGCGGGGGATTTAAAATCATCGCCAGACAGGGCAAAACCGTACAAGAAGTCTTTATATTAACCACTCTCACTCAAGGGGACTTGGAAGAGACGATCGCCCAAACCCTAGCCAAGTGACAATATTTTCTTAGCAAGCAAAGCCCGAGCCTTAACTGAAGTAGTTTCATCGCTTTGGGTGATTTCCTCAAGTCTGGCCGAAACTTCCGCTAACCAATCCGGTTTAACAGTCGCAGCACCCGCCAAAGCTTGCAAACCCCCCGCTGCTGCGTAGCGCACCACCCATTCTGGATCTCGGGACGCTTGCAGTAGCGTTTTCACAGCGCGAAGTTGAGCATCTGCAATTTCTTCTGCCGGCATCAATTCCCAGCAAATCGTCCCCAAACCCCTAACCGCCGCCCGCCGCACGCTCAAAGCAAAGTCATTCGCCGCTGCATCGAGCAAAATCTCCAAACCCCTGGGGTCGCCAATTCCCGCCAAAGCCCGAACAGCCCAAGCTCTCGCCCCGTAATTGTAGCCGTCAAGCTGTTCGAGAAGCGGCAGCACCGCAGCTTCTCCGAGCTGAATTAGCCCATCAACGGCGGCAACAGCGGCGCCTGGGTTGTTGTAACCGAGCACTGTAATTAAGGTAGGAATTGCTTGTTTTGAGGAAGCTGCCGCCAGTGCTTTGACGGAGTTTAACAAGCCTTCGGAAGAATCTGCTTGTTCGACAGCCTGAATTAGTTCTAATGCCATTTATTTGTAAGCTTTACCGTGACTATTGTAATTGTAGGTTGGGTCGTAAATTTTTGACCCCACCCCAACCCTCCCCTTATCAAGGGGAGGGAGTAAGAAATTTACAAATGATTTAGGATGGCTATATTGTAATTGTAGGTTGGGTCGATCGCGCGATCGAACTTTTTGCAGCGTGGGTAAGGCGCGGCGATTAACTTGAAAAGCTTACCCTGCTCGAAGTAGGACAGTCTGAGGAATGAGAATTAAATAACTTCCACAAGATTGTGGGATGGGCGTCCCGCCCGTCCAAAAAGGACG
>NZ_JAUBTS010000014.1:75074-129176 GCF_036705105.1 Microcoleus sp. B9-D4 | reverse complement strand
AAATAACTTAAATTTTTATTTTTTATGGTGGGATGGGCGTCCCGCCCGTCCTTTTTGGACGGGCGGCACGCCCATCCCACTTTCAAGAGTGGAAGTTATTTAATTATCATTCCTAAGTATGTCGGCAATTCTGTCTCCAATCCTTTGCTGCTGCTAACGGGTGAGGATTTTTTACACATTCTGTCAATAGATCGATATCAATTCCTGGCAGCAATTCGCTTTGTGTGATTAATTCATAACCGCAGTTGGACACGAATTCAACCGGAATTTCTTCTCGCAAATGGTAGATAGAAAATCGGTCATTTCGCCAGAACCAAACCTCTCGCACATTCAACCTTCTATACAGTTCTAGTTTATTGATGCTACCACTGGTAACAATCACTTCAATTACCAAATCGGGAAATTCTTTATCTGTGCCAATACAGTAAGCTTCATCCGGTTCCGTACCGCCACTTTTTTCCTCTTGTCGCAGAGTTGTAGACCCAAAAGGAAAATATTCGATTTCAGCTTCTACAAAGTAAATTTCTAGCAGATTTCCAATGCCAGTTTTGCGACTTTCATGGCGGCGTGAAGGTGACATAATTTCCAAAACTCCATCTAAATAAGTAACTCGATATCCCGCTGTATCTCCAATCCGATTCAGCAGTGTCTCGTATTGTTCCCAGTTGGCGCTATCGGTAATGTAGCGATCTTCAGGATCTTGGCGTTGGAGTGCTTGTTCTTTAAGTAATGTATCTAGCTCGATCGTCAGCATTGGTATTACCTCCTTACAAGTTGTTCTAATCTTAGCTCAACTTTATTCCCAATCAAACTGCCTCCCCAAATATTCCTCTAATTCCTGATTGTAAGGTCGGAAATAATCGCTCAACCTGTCGCGAACCGATGCATTTACCCGCTGGTAAGAACCAGGATTAGCATTTTGGTATTCAGACAATTGATATTCCGGCAAATCTAAGAATTCTAAAACTTGCTTGACAGTTGTGGCCGCATCTGCATAAAAATCTTCGCTTTTCAAAATTAACAACTGTTCTGGGGGAAAGAAAGTCCGCCAGTTTTTAATAAATTCTATGTACCTACCGCGAGCTAAATAATTCCCCGGTTCCTCGCCGATGATGTATTCTGGATTTTGATTCAACCGTTCAACTTCATGGCTAATTACTCGATCGATCGATCGCGCTTCCCAATTTAAGCCAGTCAAGCGGTAGAATTGAGAAATCGCCCGATCGACCGGATTTCGCAAAAGTACAATCAGTTTAGCCTCTGGAAACGCGGTGTAGAGACGTTCCGGTGCTTCCCGATAGTCAAAATAGCTTGGACTTGCTTCGCCAGTTACAAATTCCTCTCCCGAAGGCATTGGCGGAAAATGAGCCAAATACCAATCAATCCCTCTGTCAAAGTGCCACGAGAAAAAATCCATCTCCTTTTTAATCGGAGTCAAAATTTGCGGGTGTTGAGCTAAATAAGTATACAGAGAAGTCGTGCCGCACCGCTGAGAACCAATAATTATAAAGTTAGGAACTTGGACTGGTTTTAAGTTCCAATTTTGTGGAACAGGCATCTTGCCTGTATCTGCTTGTGGAACAGGCATCTTGCCTGTATCTGCTTGTGAAACAGGCATCTTGCCTGTATCTGCTTGTGGAACAGGCATCTTGCCTGTATCTGATTGTGGAACAGGCATCTTGCCTGTTCTTTTACTGATAATAGATGCAAAACTTTGTTTAAAACTAACAGTTTGATAACAGCTAATCGCCTCGGCAATTTTACATTGCCTCGTCAAAACTTCCCCCAAATTCAGATAAGGCCAAAAAGCCTCCGGTTTAGCGGCAACAACTTCGCGGCACAAGTTCTCAACTTCATATAGCTTGTTTTGCCTAACAAAAACTTCCCACAAATTGTAATAAAACCACCAAGGAAGATCGGGATTTATTTCTATTGCTTGGAAAAATGCCGCCGCCGCTTCCTCCCAATATTTTTGCTGGCTCAAAACAGCACCTAAATTGTAATAAGACCAGCAATCATCTGGTTTTTGGGCGACAGTTGCGCGAGATGAAGCTAATGCGCGATCCTCTTCGAGGGCTTCGCTAACGCACTTTTCTTGCTGCTGCAACAACTCCTCTATTTTCGCTGACATTTCTGCACAATTCGGAGCATATGTCAAGAGAAGTTGGTAAATAATAATTGCGCTTTTTGGGCGATCGTACTTAGCTAAATTCTCTCCTAACTGCAAATAAAATCCCCAATTTTCCGGTGTAATTTGCAATTGATATTGTTCTAAAACCAACTTTAAATCCGACTCAGTTTGTCCGAGAGCATATCCCAACTTCTCGTAAATTCCCGGCAAATCTCCGTCAATTTTAATAGCTTTTAAATACGTCGCAATAGCTTCATCCCACTGTTTTAGTTTAGTTAAAGCGTCGCCTAAATTGCAAAAAGACCAAGCAAAATCCGAGTTTAGAGCAATCTCGCAGCGGTAAGCAACAGCAGCCTCTTCCCATTGCCGAAGTTTCAGCAAAGCATCGCCCAAATTGTGATAAGACCAAGAAAAATCGGGATTTAACTCAACAGCTTTTTTGTAAGCAGCGACAGCTTCCTCCCATTTTTCAAGTTTCAGCAAAACATCACCCAAACTGTGATAAGACCAAGAAAAACTAGGATTTAATTCAAGAGCTTTTTTGTACGCAGCAACAGCCTCATTAAACCGACCGCTTTCTTGCAGGGAATTCCCCAAATCGTGGTACTCATTATCCATGAAAAACTCCTGCAAGATTCATTAACTTCTCCAGCGAGTTCAAATCCACCCGTATATCTTTATGTCCCGGATATTTCTGAGTTGGGTCATCTACCAACTCACCAAGTAAATAGTAATGTTCCAAACCGCACAAATTGCTAATCATCCAATAACAATGCGGCACGTAAAGGGGAGAAAAAATCTCAATTACCTTAGTTCCCGGACTGCAAAAAACTAGATTAGTCAACCCCCCTCCGTGAGGTGCGACAACTACTTTAGCAGCAGCCAAACACGATGCTTGTTCCGCTACCGACATCGTTTCCAACTTGACACTGCGAAACCCAAATTTTTCTAAGTATTTAATTACCTCTTCATCGTTGACGAGTCGCCGATAGGATGCTTGTTGGCGGGTGATATAAATTCGCTCTGAATAGTCTGTATTTAGGGACTGTTGTTCATTTAAAAATGTCTTTTTGAGATATTCACACTTCCATTTTGAAACCGCTCCTGATCCGTCATAAAATATTGACGGAACTATTAATTTATCGGCGGTAATGTGTAAATTGCAGCGACTTTCTAAAAGTTTATCTTGAGGAATTCCTAAAGTCTCTAAAGTTTCTGCTTGATAGGAAGAATCCGAGGCATTGACAACAAACTTATCTATAGTTTCTATCAATCCGCTCCGCTGCAAAAGGTCAAATCGCGTCATCACATCAAACATCCAATGAAAATAAGCGGCTCCACCCCAGCGAGCAGATAAAAAAGCTACATTTCCATCGACGTGTTCAGCAGGAGGCAATTTGTCGGAAGTGATTACCAATTCAGCACAACCCATTGAAATATCAGTAACAAGTTTATTGTCTGAAGTAATCACGGCGGTAGTCACCACATCAGCCCAAGCTCGTCCGTTTGGTAATACGGCAACAAAAGCTTTTCTGGAATGACTTTGATGCTCCCAAAATCTGTGGCTGCTGTCGATCGTTTTGGAATCTGATAAATTGATGTGACTCGCAGGATGGATGTCAATGCAGGTGAGGTGCAGATTCGATTCTGCTGCAACGGTCAAATCTTCTGTAAACCCACAGTATTTTTCGAGAATACTTAAGGGTAAATTTTGATTACTGCATTTTGCCCGATAGCTCTCATCGGCTTCTCCTTTTTGTTCCAGAGCATAACCTATATTATCGTAAACTTCAAACAAATCCGGTTTAATTTGCAGGGCTTGAACTAAATTAGTGATTGCCGGTTCCCACTGCTGTTTAGCCATTAAACTCAAACCCAATCCTTCGTAACACCAGCAGGATTTTGGATCGAGATTGATACCTTTTTCATAAATGGCGATCGCCCTTTCCAATTCCCCTTGATTACGCAGTGCATCACCCAACTTTTTGTACAGCCAACTATGATCGGATTCTAGCTCAATAGCACGACCAAAAGCCACTGCTGCTTCCGGCCATTTTTTTTGTGATTCCAGAACTTCCCCCAAACAATTGTACAGCCAACAATCATCGGAATTTAATTCAATAGCTTTGCGGTAAGCCGCCGCCGCTTCTTCCCAATTTTCCAGCGCAACCAAAGCCTTACCTAATCTATCGTAAGACCAACAAAAATCGGGATTTATTTCAACTAACTTGCGGTAAGCAACAGCAGCTTCCTCCCACTCACAAAGCTCCATCAGCACATCGCCTAAATTGTTGTAAGTCCAACAAAAATCGGGATTTAACTCAATAGCTTTGCGGTAAGCAGCAGCGGCCTCGTCGTGTTCCTCAATCGCCTGCAAAGTCTCCCCCAAAAAGTGGTAAGACCAACTAAAATTAGGGTTTAGTGCGATCGCCTGTTGGTAAGCTGCCCCAGCTTCGTCAAATAGTTCTTTTTTTTGCAGAGATTTACCCAACTTGTGGTAAGTTAAGTAGTTGCCAGACTTAATTTTAATAGCTGTTTGATAGCGGGCGATCGCCTCATCCAAATAACCGGAATTCGCCGCAATATCCCCCAACTTTTCCCAACCCAGAGACAACAGAGTTTGCTCCTCGCCCAAACTTTGATTGCCAATTTTTTTAACAATCAGTTGATAGCCTTTGTGTACAACTTCCAACTGACTTCCAAACATCTCCAAAAAAACATCTATCCCAATTTTAGTATCTTGCTCCGGGCTGTCGGGAAACGTAAACTCGTAATCGTCAAAAATCATCAATCCCCCAACTTTCACCAACCTCCAAGATAAAATCGCATCTTGCAGAGCACTGGTGGGTTTGTGGCAGCCGTCAATGTAAGCAACGTCGTAATATTCCGAAGTCAAATTCACTAACACATCTTGAGAGTAACCTTCTAATTCAATTACCCGATCTGCTGCTCCCGTTTTAACAATATTGCCCTTAAAATGTTGTTGGAAATACAAATCAATACAAGTAATCTTTGCCGTCGGATGAGTTAAAATATTATCCAGCAGCCAGCAAGCAGACATTCCCTGAAAACTGCCGATTTCCACAACTTGAAAATCCGCAATTCCGGTAAATTCCTGCAAATGCCGTTGCCAAATAGGAATATTGTGGGTAAACCAATCTTGGGTAAATTGATAATCTTTTGCCGCACAATCACCCCAACCCCTCAATTCGCTCGCTTTTTGGTGACAAATAATTGCTTCTTCTAATTCCCCTAATTGGGGTAAAATATTTCCTAAATCGTTGTAAGGCTTAGAATTGGTCGGATCGATTTCTATTTGGTGGCGGTAAGCAGCAATTTGTGCGTACAACTCCTGTTGTTTCGCCCGCACATCATTCAGTTGGGCGACAACTTCCTCAGCATTGGGTTCAATTTGCAGTGCCATACTATAAAATACGATCGCACCTTCCAACTGCTTCTGTTTCGCTAAAATATTGCCTAAATTTATATAAAACTCCGCTCCATCTAACTCAATTCCCAGCAAGTTGTGGTAAATTTTCCCGCTTGCAAGTATTTCTACACCTTGACAATAAGTTGCGATTGTGCTGTCTAAACCCGATTCGCTGCGCTTCCGCAAAACATATCCCAACCGTTGATTGATTCCGGTCAAATTCGGCTCAATCTGAACCGCGTGCAGGTAAGCAGCCACAGCTTCATCCCAGGATTGTTCGCAGGTTAAGGCAACTCCCAAATTGACATAAAACCAAGGAATATTGGGATTTATTGCAATAGCTTTGCGGTAGCAACTAATAGCTTCGGGCCACAGTTGTTTTTGAGCCAAAGCGTCCCCTAAGCAATTGTATGCCCAGTAGGAATTATCATTGATTTCCAGAGTCTGACGGTAACATTTAATAGCTGCATCAAAGTCGCGTTTTTGTGCGAAAACATTACCTAAACCCACGTAAGCACGAGCATAATTTGGATTGAGTTCGAGGCTTTTGTTGTAACAGGCGATCGCCCGATCCAATTCTCCTCGCTCCGCCCAAGTCTTACCCAAACTGTGGTAAGATTCAAAAGAATTTGGATTGATGGCAATGGCTTGTCGGTAATTGGCGATCGCCTCATCCCACCGTTTCTCCCCGACTAGCATTTCCCCCAAATTGTGATAAGCTGTTGCCAGTTGCGGGTTTAACTTAATTGCCCGCGAATAACACTCAATAGCGCGATCGCACTTTCCCAATTCAACTAAACTATTTCCCAGAGTGACGTGCTCGTCAGCAGTTGCCCAATTCGGCTCGATATTAAAAGCTTGATACCAACATTCTGCCGCCTCTTCTCGCTTCTCCAACTGCGTCCAAACTCTCGCCAACTGCCGATAAGCAGCAGCAAAATTCGGCGCTAGCGAAATCGCTTTTTCACAATTGGCGATCGCCTTTTCCCACTGTTTTTCTTGAGAATACAAAATGCCGAGATTAGCGTAAACTTCCGGCAAATTTGGATTGCGATCGATCGCCGCTTCATACCACTGCTTAGCTTGTTCGATTTCACCTCGAACCTGCATCACCTTTCCCAGCGTCTGACAAGCTGCCGCCAAATTCGGTTCAATTTTCAACGCTGACTCGCAAGCAGCAACTGCCTCATTCAACTTTCCTTCGGCGAAATAAACTTCTGCTTGCCGACTCAAATCAACCGCTGCCTTTTCCATCTTCTCAATCGAGGGCATAATTAAACTTGCTCCAGACACCAACTAACTCAAACCCACCACCTCAACCATCCTTTTCAGCGAACTCAAGTTCACTAAAATATCCTCAGTCAGCGAATTCTGATACATCAACTGTCTAATAGGATAGCATTCAAAAGCCTCGCCCGCTAAAAAGTAATGTTCCAACTGCAAATATTGACTGATTCCCCAGTAATAATGGCTGATATAGTGAGGCGACACCAACTCAATCACTTTAGTTCCCTGCCCACAAAAAATCGTATTTGTCAAGCCGCTGCCGTGGGCGGCAACTATTACCTCAGCGTGGTAAAAATGAGCAATTTGCTCTGCCAAAGACATCGACTCAGGTAAAATAGAAACAAACCCAAATTTCTCCAACACCTCAACCACATCTTCCTCGTTCAAAACTCGTCGATATCTTGCTTTGCTGCGGCTGATATAAATGCGTTTGGGATAGCTCGAACTAGGTAGAATTCCCTTGAGAAACTCCCGCCTCAAAAAATCCATCGCCCACCCAGAAGGCCAGCCCAAATATCCCGCAAAAGACGGCACAATTAACTCGGTTGCTTGAATGTGAGGCAAGCGATCGCTCTCCAAGACTTTCTCTTCGGGAATGCCCAGAATTCTTAGACTTTCCCGCTGAAATTGGTGTTGACAACTATTCACTAAAAACCAATCAATATCCGCCAAATCCCTACCGCTGTGCCGCAGCAATTCTATCCGCGGCAAAACATCAACCATCCAGTGAAAATAGACATTTCCCGACAAGCCAGAAAGCACCGCCACGCTGCCGTCAATTTGCTTGAGAGACGGGAAGGATTCTAACTGAAAAACGCTGTGTTTCCTCACATCATGCTTTTCGCATCCAGGTAAAAACCCCGGATAATCTCTCGACACATCAGCCAATAAATAATTGTCAGGAGTAATTACAGCGATCGCCTTGCAAATCAGCCAATAATTTTCCTGCGGCACAATCCAAACTCGCCCGTTGGGAATTGCAGCCACAAAAGTCTTTGGCGACTCCACAGGTAGCGGTTGCGAGTTGGACAAACGGCAAACTCCCCAACCCAAATGCACCGGATCGAACCACTTAGAAAGTCGCTGCAAACACAGCCCGCAAGTTAACCCGGCACAATCGGAATTTGCCAATTGGGAATTGGATCTCGCCAATTGGGAATTCGGAATATTTTCTGCACTTGCTTCTGGTGCAGGTTTCCAAAATATTTCCACATAATTGTCAGCATCCAACTTAGCATTAACCAGCCAATCCCAACTAGATAAATAAATAGCGTGAGGAGGTTTTATAGAAGTGCTATCTGGCAAGATAAAACTCTGTTTTTTCCACTCTTTCTGCTCTCCATACCCGTGCAATTGCAAGTCTAAAACTTTTTGATAATAATCGAGCGCCCGTTCCCAGCGCCCCTGTTTTTCCAGCAGTTTTGCCAACTCAAAATAAACCTGCGGTAAAGCAGGTTGAATCGTCAAAGCCATGCGGTAAACTGCAATTGCTGCAATGAACCGCTTTTGCTGGGCTAAGGAATTTCCCACCCGCCAGTAAATCTCTGCATTCTGTGGTTGAATTTGCAAAGCTTTTTGATAATAAGCGGCGGCAGATTCGTGTCCGCCGTACTCTGTTAAAGCATTTCCCAAATGCAAGTAAATTTCGGCTAAATTATCGCAAATTTCAGCAATTGGTAATTGGGCATTGGGCATTGGGCATTGGGCATTGGGAATAGTTTCTTTTTCTTCGTTCTTCCCTCTTCCTTCTTCCTTCTTCCTTCCAGTTAGTGCTGTGAGAAATCGATCGCACGCAGCGATCGCCCTTGACAATTCATCATCTTCTACCGCCGCCACTCTGCGCCTGTCTCCTAAGCGACAGTAAGCCTCAACAAAATCAGGCTTCAGAGCTATTGCCCGCTCAAAATAAGGCATGGCTTCAGCAATTTTGCCCAAAACCATCAAAGAAAACCCGGCGTCTGTATAGCCCGAAATATAGTCGGAATTGATCTCGATCGCGCGATCGAAACAAGCAAGCGCCGCCGAATGTTCCCCCTGTAATTGCCACGCTTTCCCCAGATTGTAGTGAGCCAAAACCATGTCCGGCTCCAACTCAATAGCTGTGAGGTAAGATGCGATCGCCCTTTCCGGACTTTTGTCCAGGAAGGCTTGGCCCAAATTATTGTGCAGCGTCGCCCAATCCGGCTTAATCTCGATCGCCCGCTGGTAAACTTCGAGCGCCTCAGCAGCGCGATCGTCCTTTAGCAAAATCACACCCAGATTGCTGTAAGCTTTCACGTAATCCGGCGCCACGGCAATCACCTGTCGGTAGGTATCCATTGCCGCTTGGAGCTGACTATTTTCATCTAAAACCACAGCCAGATTGTATAAAGCATCAAGATAATCCGGTTTTTGGGCGATCGCATTTCGGTAACAGTCGATCGCCCCCAACAAATTACCCTGCTTGTAAAAAACATTTCCCAAGTTATAATGAAGTTCCGGCCAGTCTGGTTTCAAATCCAGAGCTTGCCGGTAGTGAAAAACCGCCTCATCCAGCCAGCAATACTCGCTGTAAAGTTGACCCAAATAAGCATGAGCCAGAAAAAACTGGGGCGAAATCTCCAAAGCTTGCACAAAAGCGTCTCTTGCCGCCGTCGGATCGCCGCTCGCTTCGAGAATTTCGCCTAAAGTCGTGTAAGCCGAGGGCGAAAACGGTTGAAGTTCGATCGCCTTTTGGCAAAACTCGATCGCCTCAGTTAACTTCCCCCGCTTCAAATAAATTTGGGCTTGCCGGATATATTCTTCAGTGCTCATTGCTCGCGGTGCAGTTGCGGTTTCTTTACCGCTTCAGTAAAACCTAGAAAGTGTAATTTAAAAACTTTGTATTTATATTTCAATACGCTTGGCTTAAAAATATTTATTCCTCGGAGATCCCCCTCGCATCCCCCTAGTTGTTGGGCGACGCAAGAGTAAGTTCTTGTCCCCCCCCTTGTAGGGGCGGTGCCCCCGTGCCCGCCCTAGGCGCCGGGGGGATCGAGCTTAACCCAAGCGTATTGATTTATTTTTTGCCCGATCGGGCGATCGATTAATTTTATCAATAACTGTCGATCGATTTTTTTTAACGGCCCCTGCTTCAGTTCCTGCATTGAATATTTCAACCTCACCCCGCTTGTAGCAGAGTGAGGTTGAAATCCTTTAAAACTACCGGCTTTGTGAGAACAGCCCCGAATCTTATCCGGTGCCGCCCCACAACAGCCAATTGTTTTAGAACAACTCGAAGTTGTTCGAGGTAATCGTCAGGCCAGGCTGCAACTGAGCAACAGTTAGCACTCCGCTGGTGCCGTTGAAGAACAACTTACCGCTTGTTGGGTCGTAGACCAACTTGTTCGTCGTGGCAGATCCTGGAGTAGCTTCGTTGAAACCAGAAACGACGACAAACTCGCTTGCCTCGAACGTGCTGCCCAAACCAGCGAACACACCGCCCTGCTTCAAGCGGATCTTATCTTCGCCTGGGGTAAAGTCAGTGATCGTGTCTACCCCATATTCGCCACCGCTGGAGAAGAAGTAGAACGTATCGCTGCCAGCACCGCCCGTCAGGACATCACTTCCTCTGTCGCCAGAGATAAAGTCATTGCCAGCGCCACCATCGACAGTATCGTTGTCTTTACCACCGTAGAGAATGTCGTTGCCGTCGCCGCCGCCGACAACATCCCTGCCTTGGCCGCCAAAGACTGTATCGCTGCCACCTCCACCGAGTACGGTGTCGTTGCCTCTGTCGCCAGAAATCAAGTCATTGCCATCGCCACCGTCTACGAGGTCATCCCCTTTACCGCCAAAGATGAAGTCATCACCGGTGCCGCCAGCGACCACATCGCTGCCGCTGCCTGAAAGGATGGTATCGTTGCCGTCGCCACCGCCGATACTGTCATTGCCACCGCCCGATAGAATCAGCTCGTTGCCACTGCCACCAGCGATGACATCAGCGCCCGCAAAAGTCTGGATGATATCGCTGCCGAGGCCGCCGTTCAACCTGTTGTCGCCTTGGGTGCCGATAACGGTAAAGCCACCGCCACCGACACCTCCAGATAGTGAACTTGCTGGTTGTGTTGGATTTGTTACCTGTGTCATTTACACTCCTCCTAAAAGATGAATCATTTTTCTACAATACACTTTTCCCTCCAAAGGGATTCAATAAATGAAACCGGACATCGGTTGAGACCCTAATTGACCCGGCTGCTATAAGCTGTCATGTAATTTAAATTGTCAGCAGCGAGCCTCGGAGCGCGAGTTGAATCCTGTATTCGTTGAGCAGCAAATCTCGGTTGTTTCCTGCTTTTGACTCTCGACTCCACCACTGCCTCCTCTAACACGAAAATATTCCACTTAAACGTTTGCGAGTTTACCATAATGACCGTCGGTGTGGCTAGTCATTATTAAAACAATACCCGGAAGATACACAGAGACCATTTTTAATGGGAGTATGCTCTCAAGATTGAGAAGTTGCACCGGGCCCGCGGGCACTGTCGATCGCCGGAGAGTTCGATCGCCCGCAATGGGGCTGGAACTGAGCTGCGACTTCTTTTAAGTACACTGTTGTTGACTTGACTTTTGATTTTCGCCAATAGTTCCCCAGAAATCAAAATTTTTTAGCTGGCTTTGAAAGCAAGCCCGCGCACGCTGGAGGCCGGATTCAATCAAAAGTCCGTCCCTACGCGGTTCCGGACGGACTTTTGAGCCTCATCACCTTGATGTTTCCAGCCAAATCCCTCACGCTCAATGTAGGATTTTGGCTAAAAACCCAGTTTTTCAACCCCAATCCGTCATTTCAACCATGAGCCGCATCCATCCGCACAATCAGACAATGTAGCGATCGTCTTTTGGTGAAGTTGGGATGAACGGTTGGCCGGTAGATTTGTGACGGTACTGTCACTAGATTTTTGATTTTTGATTTTTGATTTAGTCCACAGATGAATCGCAGTTATGGGTTGGCGCAATTGTAGTTATGGATAATTTACCTGTTCATAATGCTGAAGCCGCCAATTTTTTGATGGTATCTATCGGCTCCCAAGTAAAATTATTACCTCCATACTCGCCGGATTTATCTCCCATCTAGTTGTAGTGGGCAAAAATCAAAGCGATTTTCCGTTTTGAAGCATATAGCAATCCTAAATGATTCAGATAAATTTGTAGGGGTAGTGCCTCCGTGCCTACCCCCTATCTATCGGGCAACCGGGCGTGGGATTGCCCCTACAATAATTATGCAAATGATGCGAGGATTGCTATATCTACCTTCAACTCTTCGGGATGAAGCGATTACTAAACCTATTAATGCTCTTACTGATGAAAATGCTTGACGATCATTTCATCACTCTGCTCTCTTTGGAGAACCAATTAATATAGATATTTTTTTTGGTACATTCGATCGCTCATACCTGTGAGGAAAAATATTAACTTTTTAGCAAAGAGTTTTTTACTAATTGTTGTTAACTTCGAGCTGATCGTTAACGATTAGCAAATTTTCCGAAATTTAATTCGGCATTAATTGAGATAAAATCTCTACTATTTATTCCTAGCGGTGTGCTGCTAGTTGCGCGGGTGACGCGTTGGAATTGCTCTGGCTATCGTACCTGTAGATTTGAGCGTCACTCTCGAAAATATAATTGATGGAAGTAGCTGCATAGTAGGTCAGCGCGAGCAGCGACAATAGATTAAGAACTCTATAAATTGGTTTCTCAGATACTTCGTTCATTTTGACTCCTACTTTTT
Source organism: Microcoleus sp. B9-D4 (assembly GCF_036705105.1). Lineage (NCBI taxonomy): Bacteria > Bacillati > Cyanobacteriota > Cyanophyceae > Oscillatoriales > Microcoleaceae > Microcoleus > Microcoleus sp. B9-D4. Next base: position 116,583 of record NZ_JAUBTS010000014.1, on the reverse strand, counting down.
ATGCAAATAACGAATTTGGATACAGTGACGGCACTTTTTTTTAGAAGTTCCCAAACATCTCGCACCTCTAAAAATTTCCCTGGCTCGCGTTATACACTCCTGATGCCAGATCGCCCAAAATAAGTCGTACTTGAGATTTGAAACAGTTTTTGTTGCCTATTTCATATTGCAGTCTCTGCCTTTAATTGTCTATCTAACTGCGGTAAGAGTTAGGCATTTTGGGCGAAAACGAACTCTACAATTTCCTGTTTAGAGCTGCTACGATTGGAAGAAAGGGATCTGGAAAAGGTTAAAGGGCAAAGAACCTAGCTGTTTTTCCACGCCGTGGCAGGATTTTCCCACCTTCGATTAATGGTACGCCGTGGCCGGAAGTAATAAAAATTCTTAAGTTGGTCAGCTGCAGGCAAAAATATGTCTGAAGTTATATTTTTGCAAGCAACAGGCCATGTTACATTACATATTAATTTTGAGCTTGGTTGAGATGGCAGATAATTTTTGAGTAAAAAAATGTTGCAGTCGCTGTCGGCCAATGTGAGTCTGATAATTTTGACTGAACAATTTTAACTGAGCCACACCCTTAAATCACGGTGTGACAGAAGAAAATTAGGCATCAGTCGATTGGAGACTTCGGCGTGAGACGTTGGCGAGGGCTGAGTCAATCTCGCTTAGTTGAACGATTGGAGATTTGAGATTTATTCCACAGATGAATCTGAGAGCTTGAACAAGACCCTAAAATTTTGCGCTGCTGCCGACTTCTGTCGGAAACTTGTATCCGTTTTTGGGCTGGGTCAATCGATTTTAGATTTGAGATTTTAGATTAAAGAATTGAAGCATTGACTTGCGCGAGATAAATACGTTCGGCAAGTTTCATCGGATACAGGTTTTTTATTTCACCGGTCCTGAGTCTGCTTTCGGAATGAATCCGCGGGCTTGTATCCTGGATGCTTTCGGTCACAAAGCAGAAGGCAGAATTGGATAGCGGTAAAAAAATACTGTTTTAGGATTCAGAATTTTTATAGGGTTCTACCTTCTAGATGCCTTTTTTTTACAATTAAACAAGATAAATTACTCGCTGCCAGGAGCGATGCACGCCGAATAATTTAGGACGAGATCAGCGACTGTGTTGAAGCCAGTTACTTCCACAATTTATTAGAATTCTTGCTCGCATTGAGCTGTTTTTACAACAGACTTTTTGCTGGTCATTTGCACAAGGGATAGGGGCAGAACAACAGGCCAAACGAGAGGGCCGATGATTAAGGCTATCCAAGATATCACGTCTTTTTTAGATGTCGCAGTATCATTCAAAAAACTTTTGAACCAAACAATAAAAACGATTAAGGAAATCGAAAAGTAGCTAATCATTATCATTTTTTTACCTGCCTGCCTATAGATGCGATAGGAGTATTTATAATTATTGTATCTCAGGCCGTGGCTCGCCGATCGCAGCTTTATGCCCTGATCTGCAAGCTGCCAGTGTCTAAAACCAAAAGTTTCACAGCTATCCAAGTCCATAGCCTGCGATGTTGAGCGGACTTACTCCCGCTGCGCGGCGGTCTGGGGAACTCAAAGCCTTGCATTCATAGCTTTTCGAGGTTTTGTCAAACCTTGAGGCTACCACCCCCATCATAGCTTATGCGATCGAGGTATTGGGTTTTATGTGATTGAAATCACGTATACTGGCAGACTTAGGTCACAAACGGAGCCAAGAACGATCACACAGCTTACCCGACTGCAATCACCCTACTCTTTTGTCAAATGATCGATATTATAATAGTCGAGTTCAACGAGATTTCATGCAAGCTCTGACTTTAAAATCCGATCGGGCGATCGCTGAACTGTTCTATCAAGTCACTCATTCAGGCAATCTGACTCGCACCGAAAGCCACGGATTGCGCGAACTCTGCCAAAGCGCTCTCAGCGAAGACGCCAGAGATGCAGTCAACCGCCTGCTGCACGCCATCCGCCGCGGATGGGTCAGGATTTCCGATTAGTCTCCTCACACCAGAAGTTGAGATGAGTATTTCTACTTTCTCTCCTGTCAAGCTTTGCCAACAATAAGATTGAAGTGAGTAGGTCGCTCCATTAACCCTCTCAAAAAAAAATTGTACTGCGATCGAAAAGCTCGACCCGGTTTCTTGAAGAAGCCGGGATTTTTGATTTGAAGCAGCCAGTCGATTTTGGATTTTAGATTTTAGATTTTAGATTTTAGATTGACTTCACAGATGAATGTGGGAGCATGAACTAGAGCTTAAAATTTTGGATCGATGGCCACTCCTGTCGGAAACTTGTATCTGTCTTTGGGCGGGTTATTAAGTATATCCACGGAACAAAGACCACACCAAGAAACTAGGTAAATGTAGGTAAAAGCGGGTTTATAAACAGGCTAAAAGTTTTACCTTGAATTAAGCAGAGCGATTTCCCTAGCAGTCATTAGTAATCTCTTAATAGATAAATCTTAATTTATTTGTTACCGTTTCTTAACCAAAAGTAGAGATTTCGGAGTTGCCAAAAGCGAGAAATCGGGACGGGGTTGGTGTTTCAAGTTGCGGGGCTATCGAGGAAATATCCGATCCCCAAGTCCGGCTGACACAAATCACTCATCAAGAGCCAATTGATCACATTTACTCCCGTAGTTGAATCACATAAATTTTGGAAAAATTAGTTAATACTGTCAAAAGTGAGTTCAAAGAAAAAACACATGATGAAAACCCAAACGCTGTTACCTCAATTTACTATTGCAGAGCTAGTCTTTCAGGTATATCACTCCGGTCTGCTGACTCCCACTCACCGACAACAGCTCAAAACAGCCCTGTTAAATGACTGTCTTACCGAAGAAGATCAAACAGCCATCAACCGCTTGCTCCACGCCGTTCGCCGGGGCTGGCTGAAAGTTGTAGATTAAACTCGGTTCTAAATTTTTTGCCACTACTCTTTAAATGCACTGTCACTTGAAGGCAGAATTAAATCCCCTTAAAAAAATCAGGCATTAGCCTAAATGTAGGGTGCGCCACAAGCACCCTGCGGTTTTAACTTCTATTTTCTCAGCTTATTTAGTCACAGATTGTGCCGTCAGGCATCATGGCCTCTCTCAGATTCGCTTCATTCAAATTTGTCCCGCGCAAAGAAGCTTGATGCAAGTTTGCTCCCCGGAGATTTGCTCCCTTAAGGGAAACTCCGCTCAAATCTGCTTGATGGAGATTTGCACAGCTCAAGTTAGCTCCGCTCAAATCGGCTCCCTTCAAATCCGCTTTTTCCAGATTTGCTTCCGTCAAATTTGCCCAGCTCAGATTTGCTTGAGTTAAGTTAGCACGGCTGAGGTCAGCTTGTGTTAAGTTCGCATCGGTTAAATTTGCTTTGCTCAGGTTGATTCCGCAAAGCTTGACTTCTGTCAAGTTTGCACCTTGCAAGTTGGCGTTAACTGCATAAACTTGAATCAAAATTGCCCCCTGAAGGTTTGCATCTCTCATGTCTGCACCCCTGAGACTCGCCCCCGTTAAATCGGCCCCGCTGAAGACGACACTCCGCAAGATGGATCCGCTCAAGTTCGCTCCCACCGCCTCGCATTCGCCAAAATTAGCGGACATGAGGTTGCCTTGGGAGAGGTTGGCTTGACTGATATCTGCTTGATACAGATTAGCTCTATAGAGGGTGAGACCGATCGAATTTGCACCTTTTAAATTAGCGTGACTCAGGTCAATATCGCGCAAATTTGTCCTTGACATATGGGCACCGCTCAGGTCTACTTTGTGGAAAACCCTTTCTCCGGCTGCATACCGTCTGAGAAGTTCCTCTGCATCCATGTCATTTTCCCCAAAATAATTAATAATACCTTTGATATTTCAATAATATTAGGATTGACATCCACCCAGGCGTAAACGCACGAGGATTCCCAAACCTCACGATTCAGGTTTCTGCTTCTGTCCCTTACGGGGTTTCGCACCAGCCTTAACAGATTTACTCTGTTGGGGTCTTACGGTCGCTCCACAGACTGACACGGCAAGCCCTGCCGCCAAAATATTTTTTGCCGCATTAATATCTCGGTCATGGTGAGTGTCGCAATTAGGACAATCCCATTCCCGGATATTCAACGGCATCTTGTTAACGATGTGTCCGCAATTACCACACCGTTTTGAACTCGGAAACCATCGGTCAATCTTAATTAAAGTACGACCGTACCAATCGCACTTGTAGTCAAGTTGTCTGACTAATTCCCCCCAACTTGCATCACTTATAGAAGCGGCAAGTTTGGGATTTTTAATCATGTTCTTCACAGCTAAGTTTTCTACGGCGATAGTTTGGTTTTCACGCACCAACCGTGTTGTTAGCTTATGAAGATTATCTTTCCTTGCATCACTAATTTCTTGATGCACTTTCGCTACTTTGAGTCGTGCTTTGTGACGGTTTTTTGACCCTTTTTGTTTGCGACTTAAAGATTTTTGCGCTTTTCTAAGATTGCGATACTTTGCCTTGAATCCTTTGGGATTGGCAATCTTTTCGCCAGTGCTCAAAGCGAGCAAGCTTGTAACTCCCAGGTCGATACCGACTTGATTATCTGTTCTGGGTAATGCTTCAATTTCAACCTCTACCAGCAGAGAAACTGACCACCTACCTGATGGTGCAAGCTTTACGCTTAAGCTTGATGGTCGGCAACCATCAGGTAGTGTCCGGCTCCAGCGAATGGGTAACGCTTCTGTGCTTTTTGCTAGGTAGACTTGTCCATCTTTGAACTTAAATGCTGACTTGGTAAATTCTGCACTACCACCGTTGCGTTTCTTTTTGAAGTTAGGATATTGTGCCCGCCCATCAAAAAAGTTGGTATAAGCCGTTTGTAAATGTCTCAAGCATTGCTGCAGTGGCACGCAGCTCACTTTGTTCAGAAAATCTAGTTCTTCAGTTTTCTTCCAGTCGGTTAACATGGAAGAAGTCTCAGCATAGCCTACCCGTTTGTGTTCTGCGTACCAAGCTTCCGTTCTTGTGGCTAAAGCACGGTTGTAGACCAAACGAACACAACCCAAAGTACGTCGCAACAAACTTTCTTGTTCCGGCGTTGGGTAGAATCGATAGCTGAAGGCTTTTAGTGTCATGCTGACCTTAAATACGCTATTTCACATACTAGCACGTCTTGTGTGAAATGGTATATCTTAACAAAAATTCATGTAAAGCCGTCCTTTTAGGACGGGGTTTCAGACCCATTTTTTTGATGAGTGACCTTTACGTTTCTTGGCCTGAGTACCATCGGAAAATTGAGGAGTTGGCTGTAAAAATTGAGGAATCTCAGTGGAAATTCGATCGAATTGTCTGTCTGGCCAGGGGAGGGCTGCGGGTTGGAGATACTCTGTCGCGGATTTTCGACAAACCTCTGGCGATTTTAGCGGCCTCGTCCTATGGTGGGGCCGAGGGGAATGTCCGGGGCGCGATCGAGTTTGCCCGCGATTTGACAATGGTGGGCGATAATTTGGGCAGCCGCATTCTCCTGATTGACGATTTGGTGGATTCGGGAATTAGTTTAGAGCAAGGTATCGCTTGGCTGAAGAGTCGCTACGGCGAGGATATTCAGGAAATTCGGACTGCTGTACTCTGGTACAAGGCTTGTTCTGTTGCCAAGCCGGATTATTATGTAGATTATTTGGCTGACAATCCTTGGATTCACCAACCTTTTGAAATGTACGAAAAGATGAGTGCGGCTGATTTTGTGCCACAAGTTGGGAGTTAGTCTATAAAAGGCTAAAGTCGGCTCAATTTTTTATAGGGTTTTGCCGATATTTTGCACTTTTTGGCATAGTCCGCCAGGGGTTGAAACCCCTGTCTCATAGCTAAAGTCCTCTGAAAGAGGACTGGATATTTATTAAGGTTTGGCAGTCGGTTTCAACTCTGATCTTGCACCATTTTCAGCAACAGGCAAGATGCCTGTTCCACAAAGAGTGAATTTTCTTGTGGAACAGGCATCTTGCCTGTTCCTAAAAGGCTTATTGAGAATGGTGCAATATCTCAATTTCAACCGACTTTACCTATGAGACGGGGAATTTATTCACTCCTAGGGCTTGTGGGTAAGTGCAAGTCGGCTGATACAATTAGCGAACCGAAAGAATCCGATCGCCCAATTCCATACTATCTGCCAAAACTTCCTGCCGCGCCCACCTATCCGCTGCCAAAATATCGTCTAAAGCAGGGCTTTCACAGTTATCGGCTTGATGTTTGTCGCACGCCTTCTCAATCAGCTTCGGAATATCCAAAAACTGAATCTTCTCCTGCAAAAATAGCGCTACCGCCTGTTCGTTTGCCGCATTCAGCACCGCAGGCATCGAACCGCCCGCACGTCCCGCCGCATAAGCCAACTGCATACAAGGATACTTTTCGTGGTCGGGTTCTCGGAAAGTTAAATCCCCAGCTTTTACCAAATCCAGCCGTTCCCAATCTGTGTGAATTCGCTCCGGCCAAGACAAAGCGTAAAGCAGCGGCAAACGCATATCCGGCCAGCCCAATTGCGCCAAAACCGAGGTATCTTGCAACTCAATTAATGAGTGAATTATGCTCTGGGGATGGATGACAATATCAATGTCGTCATAATCCATTCCGAACAAGTAATGAGCCTCAATTACTTCTAATCCTTTATTCATCAAAGTAGCAGAATCGATCGTGATTTTCTGCCCCATCGACCAATTTGGATGTTTCAAAGCATCGGCTACTGTTACTCCTGCTAATTTGTCGATCGGCAAATCTCGAAAAGAACCCCCCGAAGCAGTGAGAATAATTCGCCGTAACCCGCCAACCATAACACCTTGGAGGCACTGAAAAATTGCCGAATGTTCCGAGTCAGCAGGTAATATTTTAACGCCGTATTTTTCGATTAAGGGGTTGACAACAGGGCCCCCTGCGATTAATGTTTCTTTATTGGCTAAGGCGATATCTTTGCCTGCTTTGATAGCCGCAATTGTTGGCAGCAAACCGGCACAGCCAACTATGCCAGTGACGACGGCTTGAGCGTCGCCGTATTGGGCAACTTCCACAACGCCTGACTCGCCAGCAAGTAAAATAGGTTGAGGGTCGATGTCTGCGATCGCCTCCTTCAATTCCAGTAATTGATCTTCGTCGCAAATCGCAACAATTTCCGGTCGAAACTGGCGAATTTGCTGGGCCAGCAACGTTACATTTCGTCCGGCGGTTAACCCGACAATCCGAAATTGATCGGGGTATTGAGCTACAATATCCAGAGTCTGAGTGCCGATCGAGCCTGTGGATCCGAGAAGAGTTATTGCTTTCACAATTTTTTAATGTTTTGTGGATTATTCTAATATTACGATTGCGGGGATAAAAATTAGTGGTTAACTATTGCGTGGAAAGCACATTCGATGGAATCATATTTTGAGTGACCGAAAGCATCCAGGATACCCGCCACGTGATTCATCCGTCCAGAAATAAAAAACCTGTATCCGATAAAGGATTCCCCGAATTTATCCGTGGGGTCAATGCTTCGATCTAAAATCTAAAATCTAAAATCTAAAATCGATTGACCACCTAGTGCCAGATTTCATGCAGAATAGGGAAAATTTTGCTGATGACCGTGAGGACATCAGTGTCTCGATCGCCGAAAATAGAGAGGAAGGTCGATCGCACCTACCGTCGAGTTTGGTTTGGGCGATCGCGACTGCGGCGGCAATTTTCTTTTTGTGTAGCAGTTTACGCCACGCTTTATTCCAATCAACTGCTTTCGATTTGGGAATTTTTGACCAAGCAATTTACTTAATCAGCCAAAACCAAACGCCTTTTTCTTCTTTAATGGGGATTCATATTTTGGGCGATCACGCAGCGGTAATCTATTATCCGCTAGCTTTGCTGTACAAAATTTACCCGGATGTGCATTGGCTGCTGTTTGTACAAGCACTTGCATTATCCCTTGGCGCTTGGCCTACCTGGAGTTTAGCGCGTTTGGCAGGTTTGAATCAAGAACAATCCCGTGCGATCGCATTGATTTATTTGCTCTATCCGGTGGTATTTAACATCAATTTATTTGATTTTCACCCCGAAGTAATCGCTTTACCCGCACTTTTGGCAGCAATTTTGGCTGCGCGTTTAAATAAAATTGTGTGGTTTTGTACCGCTATTGTGTTAGTTCTCAGTTGCAAGGCGGTTTTGTCTCTAACCGTTGCTGCTATGGGTTTATGGCTGTTTTTTTGCGAAAAAAAGCAACGGTGCGGGGCGATCGCACTTTTGCTCGGTGCAGCTTGGTTTTTGATAGCTTCCCAGAAAATCATCCCCTTCTTTAGTGGCAGCGAAGTTGCTGGCGTCGGGCGCTACGGCTATTTAGGGAAATCGGTACTAGAAATTATCATCAATCTCATATTAAAACCACAGTTAGTATTAGGAAAACTCCTTTCCTTTGATACATTAAAATATTTATTTCTACTCCCCTTACCTGTGATTTGGCTGCTATTGCCATTTTCAGGGAAACTACGCCTACAATATTTAACAGCGCTAATTCCTGCCATCCCTACCCTACTCATTAATATCCTATCTGACTTGTCATTTCAACGCAGCTTAGCCTATCAGTATTCAGTGCCTGTAATGCCATTTTTATTTTTAGCAGTTATCGCAAAGGAAGAAACAAGGAAGAGGGAAGAAATAAGAGAAAACAAGGAAGAGGATAAAGCAAATAACCAACAGTTTTTAACATCGGTAAATGTGCCCAATTTTCCCTCCAGCAAAATGGCAAATTTACCCTTTAAAAATTTCCTAATTCCTCAACTCAGGCGGGGAATTCAATTGCCGAGAATCATGATAATGTGGTCGTTAATAGTTTTCCTCTTTCTGGGCGAATATAAAGATTTTTATCTGTACATAAATAGACTAGATACCTGGCAAGCTACACGCGAAGCAGTCGCACAAGTTCAACCCCAAAGCAGTATTTTAACAGATAATAGACTTGCCCCTCACTTTGCCCACCGCCCAATAGTAAAATTGCTGTCACAAATTTCGCCCCAAACAAATTTAGCTGAATTTCAATACATATTATTAAACCTGCGCCATCCCTGGCCTGATACTGAAAAACTTGGTGATACCTTAGCAAATCAACTGAAAAAGTCTCCCGATTTTAAATTAACTTATCAAAAAAACGAAGTTATGCTATTTAAACGAATCGCTGATTAAACAATAAAATGCTAACTTTAAAATTCCTAAAAACTCATCCAGTATTTTTAATGATTGTCGTGACAACGATAGTCTTATTTGCCGCTAGCAGCGCGCGGCATGCTTTGTTTCAGTCAACTGCATTCGACTTAGCAATTTTTGACCAAGCAATTTATTTAATCTCCCAAAATCAAACGCCATTTTCCTCTTTAATGGCAATCAATATTTGGGGCGACCACGCCGCTTTTATTTTCTATCCACTAGCTTTACTTTACAAAATATATCCCGATGTTCACTGGCTTTTTTTAGTGCAAGCTGTTTCCCTAGCTTTAGGCGCTTGGCCGAGTTGGAGTTTGGCACGTCAAGCGGGGTTAAACGAACAAAAAGCAATTGCAATTTCAGCCGTATATCTGCTTTATCCCGCAGTATTTAATGTCAATCTCTTCGACTTCCACCCAGAAGTAATTGCTTTACCAGCACTGCTAGCAGCAATCTTAGCCGCGAGGCTGAATAAAACTTTGTGGTTTTGTGCTGCTATTGCATTAGTTTTGAGCTGCAAAGCCGTGCTATCTTTAACTGTGGCTGCGATGGGTTTGTGGCTGTTGTGTTTTGACAAAAAACGTAATTTTGGGCTCATAGCTCTATTTCTAGGCGCGGGTTGGTTTCTGGTAGTTACTCAGGCAGTTATACCGTATTTTAATCAGGGAAGAGAACACGCGGGAATCGGGCGATATCAATATTTGGGAAACTCGGTTTTTGAAATTGCTATTAATTTAATAGTGAAACCCAATCTAGTTTTAGGGCGTTTGTTTTCTTTAGATACTTTTGGATATTTAGCGTTATTGCTATTACCTATAATTTGGTGGCTGTCCCCGCGTCATCTGTCATCTTTAATTAGTGCTGTGCCGATGTTGGCGATGAATATTCTTTCCGATATCCCCGCTCAGCGGGATTTAATTCATCAATATTCTGTGCCGATATTGCCGTTTTTGTTGGTTGCCGTAATTTCCAGTTTGGCAGCTAGCAATCAGCAAAAGGGAAAAACAATATTTGAGAGATTGCCAATTCCTAATTATCCCTTGCCTAGAGTCATTGTAATTTGGTCGTTGATTGCTTTCTTAGCTTTAGCGAAATACGGCTATTTTTGGACTATTTATTTAAAGGGACTCGACACTTTGCCGGCTACCAAAGAGGCAATTTCTCTTGTAGAAACCAAAGGCAGTGTTTTAACAACTGCTCAGATTGCTCCGCACTTAGCGCACCGCCCTGTAGTAAAATTAACTCAGGCTAACACGCCGCCTGCAAATCTCGCAGAATTTGATTATATATTGCTGAACCTCAGATATCCTGGCTGGATGAGCGATCGAGATTTTGTTAATAACTTAGTAGCTCAACTAAAAAACACCCCTCAATTTCAACTAAAATATCAGCGAGACGACATATACCTATTTACTAAGAGTCATTAGTCAGCAGTCATCAGTCATTAGTCATCAGTCAGTAGTCAACAGTCAACAGTCAACAGTCAACAGTCAACAGTCAAGAAATTCGCGCTAATCCTCCACTTTCACAGCCCTTCTTGCCAACTTCACGTAAGTTTTCACAGTTTCATAAGGCATTTCCAAATCAGCAGCAATATCCAACAAAGATTCCCCGAATTCCCGGCGCGCCAAAATCGTTGCCCAAGTTTCAGCAATCTCAGCAGCGCGACTTCCACCTTTACGCTTTCTGTGCGCCATAAACTTCTTTGTCAATTCCTCTATTCGCGCCGCCAAGACGCTTTGTATCGACACTTCAGGTAGCGCTTTTGTCAACCATTGTACTCGCGTTTGTCCCAATCCAAAAGTTGTTTTGTAGCCGGTGCCGAAGTAAGGCGCTAACCGCCCCAAAGCATAAAATAATTGTACAAAATCAGGACGATTGTGAGCAGATCGCCCTAGCCCAAATTCCACAGCCCCAGTGAATCCCGTTACCATGCCTTTTTTGCCCGCCGCTACCTTTTGCGACTCCAATTTGTGGCGGCTAATAATTGCATTTTCATCAATCCAATTCAAAAATTCTGTTTGGTCAAAATTTACCCCAGAAAAGTTATTCCAGCGACGCAAATAGCTGTGAAAAACATTTTCGGGAACTGGCAGAGGGAAGTGATGGCTTTTGCTACGAAAGCTTGTAGGAGTCACAAAACTAAGTTTGATGGTTGGCGAAAATGGGGGTTTTGCTGTTAATAATTGCTGGTAAGTTGTGGGAGCAAAAGCAATATCCCAAGAGCGAATTAGCAGCGGAGCATTTCGCAAATCTATCTCTTCGGGCAAATTTTGCAGCCACTGACTCAGCCACTGCACTACTGGCTTTGAAAGTCCTGTTACGTACCAGCGATAAATTCGATCGCCCAAAAGCTGAAATTCTTTGCCACCGGGGAGCAAATCACCTTCCAATCCCGAAAGAGTAAAGGCTTTTTCTGACTGTTCATCGCGCAAAAGTTTCGATAAATCCGGGTCAGTTTGTTGTACTTGACCTAAAAACCAAGCGTGCAAACCTATAGCATACTGCGCGTACAGATGGCTAGCAGCACGGGGAGTCAATTCAAACACTAATCCGACTAACTCGGTGTCAGCCGGCCAAATCAGCCCAGAAGGAGGAGATTTTTTGCTGTGGGTGCGGTTCGGGGAAGTTGCCATCAGATGCCGTGCCTATAACCGTCACAGAAAGAGTGCCGTGCTATCTTATCCGATTTTTATCCCCTTTGGGGGATGATAGTTGAGGGCGATCGATCGCCCAAATCTTTTGGCAGCTCCAAAAACCCGCCCTGCTGCAAGTTTCCCGCACCCTCCGGGATAGACAAAAACCACTAAAAAACCAACAACCTAAAACTCAATCTTTGTCAAGGTTTTCCTCCTTGTAAGTAAACAGAAATATACAAGTGTTTAAAATCACATTCTGCGCTACAATTGTCAAAAGCTCGTAGCATCCTCAACTTCGATCCTAAACTATGAACACAACAGAAAAATCTAAACTCTCCAACGAAAAAACTTTGGAGGCGATGAAGAATTTCTCCGAAACCTACGCCAAGCGTACCGGAACTTTCTTTTGTTCTGAACCTTCCGTCACTGCTGTCGTGATAGAAGGACTAGCAAAACACAAGGATGAACTAGGCGCTCCCTTATGCCCTTGTCGCCATTACGAAGATAAAGAAGCCGAAGTAAAAGCCGCCTACTGGAACTGTCCCTGCATTCCCATGCGCGAGCGCAAAGAGTGTCACTGTATGTTATTTCTGACGCCAGATAACGATTTCGCTGGAACTAATCAGGAAATAGGAATGGATCAGATTCAAGCTGTCAGAGACACTATGTAATCGGTTAAGTAGGCGGTCGTGAAATGGCAGTAGTTTTGAAAACAGGTCGTTATTTTTCCTATTTTTAAGACTTAGCTATTTAACAAAAATCGATCGCCGCCTACTCAAACACACATCCGCCATCGAAAATCCCCAATACCCAATCGAATGACAGAGGAAATGCCGATCGAGTTTTGGCAAGGTATCGAACAGTTTAACAGCCAAGACTTTTACGCTTGTCACGACACACTAGAGGCTTTGTGGATGGAAGCCGGCGAGCCGAAAAAAAGGTTTTATCAGGGAATATTGCAAATTGCGGTCGCGCTTTATCACTTAGGAAATCAAAACTGGCGCGGTGCAGTAATCTTGCTGGGAGAAGGAATAAATCGGCTCAGTTATTATCAGCCGAGTTATGCCGGAATTGCCGTTGAAGACTTGATCGGGCAAAGTGCTAAACTTTTGAGCGCTTTGCAACAAGCAGGGCCGGAAAAAGTTGCTGATTTTTTACCTTTATTAACAGGTGCAGAAGTTGCAGGCTTGCAATTGCCGCGAATTATCAAAGTACCAAAAAGTTAAATAAAAGTTAAATAAATGTTTGTATTAGGGTGCAGTATACTTGGCATCTACACAGAGGAGGGCAGGCTTTCTTGCCCGCTGCACAAGCAGATTAATTGACTGTGGAACGAGCATCTTGCCCGTTCCCGGTTAAGACAGTTGCAGCCACTCAGCAAAATAGCCAATTAAATTCGCTGTTGTCTTGCTAGGATAATTGGTTGAGACTATCGGGTCAATTGATCGACCTCACGGGAATCTTTCTGACCGTTAAGATAAAATATCTAACTGGAGATAATGCCCTTCAGCAATTTCAAAAATTTTGAGGCTCCAAGCTTGTCAGGAACCTCAGCCCTGACGGCATGAGGCTTGAAGGAGAAACCCAACAAGCCGTTCTGACCAGCCTCAGTCTTAACAGACTACGTTTTTTGAGTCACGACACCCTGGGATGCGTAGCTAGTCCTTTGCTCTGTCGTTGAGAGTTAAACAGTTCTAAGGTCACTGGAACAGTGCTTTCAACCTAACAAGCTCTTAAAACTTTGGCGAAGCTAACTTTACTCCGAAAAGAGATTGAGGCAACCATACCTCACCGGGGGGGCAACCATACCCCTCCACCCCGCGAGGGGATTCAATTCAACGTAAAGCCGTCCTAAAAGGACGGGGTTTCAAACCCATAGTTCTGATGATGCCCTCCGCTAAACTGCTCAATTCCCGAATATTCAAAGGATTATCGCTGCTGTTGCCCCTCACTCTGGCAGGCGCGATCGCCTCTCCCACCTACCCGCAAGCCGGGCTACCCCGCACTCTCAGTGTGCGATCGGACATTCAAGAAGCCGACTCCAAAACCGGCATCGTGACAGCCCGCGGCAACGTCCAAATCAACTATCCAGCCCGCCAAATACAAGCAACCGCAGCTCAAGCTCAATATTTCAGCCGTGAGCGCCGGATCATTCTCAGCGGGGATGTTTACGTATTGCAGCAGGGCAACAGCCTGCGCGGCGAAACCATAACATACCTGATCGACGAAGGGCGGTTTATTGCCCTGCCAGACAACCCAGGACAGGTAGAATCTGTTTATCTGGTTGCCCCGGAACAAGATGCGGCTGCCCAAAATACATTGGGCTCCCCACGTCCAACTACAGCCCCCCGGTAACAGTGGCTCGCAGCAGCGAAATTTCGCCTCAGCCAAAACATACTACTTGGGATAGATGCGAAATTTCGTCTTTATAAAACTGACAAACTTGAAAAGGTAAAATTTAAATTAGAGACTCGATCGCACAAAGCTGCAGTCTGAAATTAGCTTGTAGAGCTTGCCGGGAGCGAAAATGAAAATTGTACTCGAAAATATTCACAAATCCTACGGAAAACGCAATGTAGTTAGTCGCGTCAACCTGTCGGTAGCCCAAGGAGAAATCGTAGGATTACTCGGCCCCAACGGTGCCGGCAAAACCACAACATTTTACATAGCAACCGGATTAGAAAAACCCAATCAAGGTACCGTTTGGCTAAACGATTTAGACATCACTAAATTGGCGATGCACCAGCGAGCACATTTGGGAATTGGCTATCTCGCTCAAGAAGCAAGCATTTTCCGAAACATGAGCGTGCGGGACAACATTTTGTTAGTCCTAGAACAAACTCAAGTGCCGCGCTGGGAATGGCGCGAGCGAGTCGATTTCCTATTGCAAGAATTTCGCTTAGAAAAAATAGCATCCAGTTTGGGAATTCAAATATCGGGGGGCGAAAGGCGGCGGACTGAACTAGCCAGAGCATTAGCCGCGGGGCGAGACGGGCCCATGTTCCTATTTTTAGACGAACCGTTTGCAGGCGTCGATCCGATCGCCGTAGACGAAATTCAAACCATTATTGCCAAACTGCGCGATCGTAAAATCGGCATCCTCATCACCGATCACAACGTCCGAGAAACCCTCGAAATTACCGATCGAGCCTACATCATGCGAGACGGCCAAATTTTAGCCTCCGGGGCTGAAGAAGAACTCTACAGCAATCCTTTAGTACGTCAGTATTACTTGGGCGACAGCTTCGTGCGATAGTTTTTTGAAGGCATTCGGCAAACAGCATAATTTTAGATTTTAGATTGAGGAGCAATCGGCGAGAACGGGCAACTATGAAAATAGCAATATCCAATTCTTTGAATCCCATCAACTGGCTGCCGAGAATTTCAGTAATGGACTGGTACATTACCAAAGAACTAATCGGGCCATTTCTCTTTGGCGTCGGACTCTTTACATCCGTCGCCGTCACAGTTGGAGCCTTATTTGATTTAGTCCGCAGAGTAACAGAATCCGGCCTTCCCTACACCGCCGCCATAGAAATTTTTCTCCTGCAAATTCCCTACTTCGTAGTATTGGCTTTCCCCATGTCAATGCTGCTAGCAACCTTAATGGCCTACAGCCGAATGTCCAGCGACAGCGAACTCATCGCCCTCCGCAGTTGCGGAGTTAGCGTTTACCGATTGATACTGCCTGCTGTGATAATGAGTTTAATTGTTGCAGGCTTCACTTTTGGTTTGCAAGAGTTAGTTGTTCCCGCCGCCAGCTACAGAGCTACTCTGACTTTAGACAGAGCCCTGAAGCGAGAAAAACCGATATTTCAAGATAGAAATATTATCTACACAGAATTTCGCAAACCAGAAAAAGGCGGCGACGAAATCCTGGCCCGTTTTTTTTATGCAGAACAATTTGACGGCCAGCGAATGAAAGGTTTAACAATTATCGATCGCTCCACCCCAGGCCTCAATCAAATCGTTTCTTCAGAATCAGCTACTTGGAATCCCTCCGAAAATACTTGGGATTTTTTCAACGGAACCGCTTATATAGTTGCTCCTGACGGGTCTTACCGCAATATAGTGAGGTTTCAACACCAGCAGTTGCAACTCCCCCGCACGCCCTTAGATTTAGCTGCTAGAGCGCGGGATTTCAAGGAAATGAACATTGCCCAAGCTTTAGAGCGTTTGGAAATCATTAAAAACAGTGGCGACGAACCGCAAATTCGCAAATTAAAGGTGCGAATTCAAGAAAAATATGCTTTTCCTTTCGTGTGCATGGTATTTGGTATAGTGGGAGCCGCTTTGGGAACTCAACCGCGCCGCTCCGGTCGAGGAACGAGTTTTGGTATTAGCGTAGTTGTGATTTTTACTTACTACGTATTTTCTTTCATTACCAGTTCTATGGGCGTGAAAGCTGTTTTGACTCCGATTCTTTCGGCTTGGCTGCCGATCGTGTTTGGTTTGGGAATCGGAGGATTATTGTTGGCGCGGGCTGCCGCTAGGTAAGTTTTACCACTAACATTGGGAATAGGGAATTGGGAATTGATAATATCGTTTTCGTGGCCCAACTTCCATCATTTAAGGATTAGCAAAAGTATTAATTTCGCCACCGCCAATGTAGCGTCCCGGAGCCAGGGAACCGGGTGTAGCAAAAGTTTGAGGTTGAATGGGCTGCACGCCCTGATTTGTATTTTGGGGAACAACTCCAAAGTTAGGCTGCTGTGGTAAATTAAGCTGACTCAGTGGAGGTGTTTGAAATTGAGAATTCGCTGAATTAGGAGAGAATTGAGGGCTAATTATCTTGCTTCCGCCAATCCCACTTGGAAAGGGAGATGGAGCGACATTCGGAAGTAGAGGTGTTGGCGAAGGTATGGCTAGTGGAAGTGCCACAGGTTGAACTTCAGTTGCGAAGCCGGAACCAGATAAATCAGTTTGGTAGGGATTTTTCGGCAAAGCCACCGTTGCAGCCCCTGCATTAATTTCGGGGAGGTTCGGTACTCTGGAAGTTAACCCCGCCAATGATTCAGGGACTGTAGCTGTCGGTTTTAATAATTCTTGAGATTCCTTGCTCACAGTATTTGTCGGAGCCACAAGTGGGGGAAGTGCTGTGGGAACATTCACAGGATTTGCTCCACCTTGAGCTGTAGCGGTCGTTGGGAGCAAATTTGTCGCATTTCCTGCCGCCGGATCGGAAGCCGGTCGATCGAGCAATTTAGCCGAGTCTGCTGTTTTCTCAGCCGAAGCCGCCGTTGCCGAAGTGTTAGCAACGACGTATTTTTTCATAGCTGCTTGCAGCGGACTCAAAGGCAGAGAATTTTCGTTTTGTTTATCTGAATTAGCATCACTCGACGCCTGCGATAAAGTTGCTGTCGCTGTACCCCCAGACTCAGGCTTAATCGTTTTTATCCCGGAAGTTAGTCTCCCGCTGCCAGATAAACTCAACGCTGGTGTTGCGTTTGAACTTGGCAAGCTGGAATTTTGGGGGTTATTGTTTCCGGCCTCGACAGCAGGATTTGCTAAATTTGGCAAGGGGACAAATCCGCTGCTTCCTACCCGCTTGGAGGCTGAAGATGGCTGAGGAGTTTCTAAGTCCCGATCTCGAAGTTCCTCGAATAAACCTTTGCTTTTTACTACTGATGAATTTAACAAGTTTAGTTCAGAAGCAGTAGAGCCATTAAACTGATTGACTAGCACTGGCGAGCTGTCGATTTCAGCCGCAATGGCGGTATCTTCAGCAGATAGTCCCGATAGCGAAACTGGATTGTTTGTGGCTGGTTCTTCTTCGCCATCTATGCTCAACCTTTCGGGATTTACAGAGACCTCCCAGATAAATAACCCCCCCGCACACAGCACGGCTAACGGAGCCCAAACCGCCGGTTGGGTCCAGTGGCGCAACCGCGCTATTAGATAGCGGACTGATGTAGGAAATCGCTTAAAAATTGACATAGTTTTGCTTCCTTCCGAGCGTGCGGATTTAAAACTATTTTTCCTAGTCTACCACATCAATCTTGATTATTTTTGCTAGGCAGGGGTAAGTGCGATCGGGAGCATCTCGGTTTGGCTTTTACTGTCGGTGTGCGATCGTCCGGCTGGCTATATTTATAGACTTTGCTGTGCGGGGCGGATCGGAGTCCCAAAAAACGCTTTTTACTTTCTGCCCAGATGCTCCGAGTACGATCGAACTTTTGATTGAAAGTTGTGACAGCTCAATGCAACAGGTGAAAATCCATAAAGCACTGGTAGGAATATGTCTGCCTTTCCTCCAATCAAGGGGCATAAGATGATAAAATTGTATGGGATGGTGTGCCATGCCTGCCGAGTCTGTCAGCAGAGCGACCTCAAACCAAAATGTCTAACCAAAATGTCAAGGTAAAATTGGCAATTGCTGAGAACAGCACGAATAGGAAAGTTGAGAGGAAATTAATGAAAAAAATAGTAGAAGTATTAGCAAATCGGGAACAACTAATAGATCGATCGCTGGAGATTGTGCTGTCGAAAATCTCAGAAGCCATAGCAGAACGCGGACTTTGTACGATCGCCGCAGCGGGCGGAAGCACACCAGAACCACTCTACAGAGCGATCGCAGCCCAAGACCTGGCTTGGGACAAAATTCACGTTTTCTGGGGCGACGAACGCTACGTTCCCCCAGAACACCCAGACAGCAATCAAAAAATGGCGCGCCTCGCGTGGCTCGATCGAGTGAATATCCCCGCCAGCAACATCCACCCCATGCCCACAGCCGCCGGCGACCCCGCAGCCGACGCGGAGGCGCACCAAACCGAATTACAGCAGTTCTTCAAAGTATCCGAGGGCGAGTTTCCTGCCTTCGACATCATTTTATTGGGCATAGGAGACGACGCCCACACAGCCTCTCTATTTCCCGGCACAGCAGCCTTGCAAGTCCGCGACGCCCTAGTAACTGTCGGCAACAAAGACGGTCAACCCCGCATTACCTTTACAGTCCCCTTAATCAACCGGGCCCGGTGCGTCATCTTCATGGTCGCAGGAGCCAGCAAACAACCCGCCCTAGCTCAAATTTTTGCCCCCGCAGCCGACGAAATGACCTATCCAGCCAGACTCGTTCAACCAGAAGGCGAGCTTTGGTGGCTCCTCGATGCGGCTGCTGGCTCCTCCGTAAAATAGCCGACAGAGCCCCAAGCGTCCCAACACAGTCAGCATTATCACTAACTCAATCTTGCCCATCACAGCTAACGTCACGGCGTCAGCTCAGTTGCTAGTATTAGAAGCAATATAAGAATTGTGGCGGTTAAAGTTAAAATTTGACCATATACACGAGTATTTTTGTCAGGAACCTCAGCCTAAAGGCATGAGGCTTGAAAGAGAAATCTAACAAGCCATTCTGACGGGCCTAAGTCTTAACTGACTACGTTTTGTGAGTCACGACACCCTGGGATACGAAGCTAGTCCCTTGCTCTGTCGCTAGTGGTTAAACAGTTCTAAGGTCACTGGAACAGTGCTGCTAGCCTAACAAGCTCCTTAAACATTGGCGAAGCTAACTTTACCCCAGAAATGGGAGATTGAGGACAACCATATCCTCACGGGGGGGCAACCATACCCCCCTACCCCGCAAGGGGATTCAATTCAATGTCAAGCCGTCCTGTAAGGACGGGGTTTCAGACCCAACGACTTTTGATGAGGCTGATTTAAAAATCTGGCCGATAGCAAGGAGAAATCGATGATTGTCTGTCCCAATTGCAATCACCAGAACCCCGACGGGGCCAGCCAGTGTGAGGCTTGCTACACGCCTTTACCTGTTACCGCAAGTTGCTCGAACTGCGGTGCAGCAGTTCAGACAGATGCAGCATTTTGCGGCCAGTGTGGCTTTAACTTGCGTCCGGGTTCCATAGTTCCAGAAGTTGAGGTGACAGTACCGTCCCCCTCGCCTGTAGGCCCCACAGTGGTATCGTCACCGGCGCCGGATTTAGTGCCACCCGAACCCCTGATGGTCATGGAACCTCTAGTTACCCTGAATAAGGGGCTCAACTTGGAAAAAACTCCCGCCAGCATTCCAGCGATTCCCGATCCCCCCCCTTCGCCCTCGGTTCCTGTTACAACTGAATCGGTGGCAATACCAGTAAATATCTCTCCTCCGGTTCCGGGCCCACAGCCCGCAGGTGTAGCTAAAACTCAACTGCAACAGCAGTCGGCGCGCCTGCTACACGTTCAGACAAATACGCCGATGGAATTGCCTCACAGTCTGGCTGTGGTTCACATAGGCAAGCCAAATGACTTAGTGCCGCCGGATATTGATGTTTCGGGATTTGCTAATTCTGAGATAGTTTCTCGGGTACACGCAAATCTCCGGGTGGAGGGAGATGCTTGCTACCTAGAAGATGTAGGCAGTTCCAACGGCACTTACGTCAACAATACTCCGCTACCCAAGGGAAACCGCCACCGGTTGCGACCGGGAGACCGCATCTCTCTGGGCAAAGGAGACCTGGTTACGTTTTTATTTCAAATCTCTTAGAGCGAGTTTGGATTGGGCGATCGAAAGTCTAAAATCTAAAATCGCATCTTGAGGCGCTCTACCAAAACTCAATGCTGCCAATGTGATTAAGCTGACCTTGCTACATCCACTCCAGTCTATACCCGTCCGCAGTTGGATCTTTGAAGACGAGCAGGTCGTCCGGATCGGGCGCTCGACCGAAAACCACGTCGTTCTTTTTAGCGCTGTGGTTTCTCGTCGCCACATCGAATTGCGGCGCAGCGGCATAACTTGGGAACTGATCAATTTAGGTACCAACGGGACTTACCTCGATGGTAAGCCGATCGCTAAGGTTCCCATTGTGGACGGTCTGATCGTTCACTTGGCTCGCTCTGGGCCGAAAATTCAAATCAATGTAGGCCCGAATCAGTCCTCCGTCCAGTTAGGACTTCTTAGCGTCAAGCCCAGGGAGGCTAAGGAAATTCACGCTCCCTCGGCCGGCGTGCACATGAGCACGATTCCTGTTCCCGACCACAAAGAAGTTGGCACTTCCAGGGAAGAGGACGAGTTAACCCAGGCAGATAATAATCGCCATTATTCGGAAGAAGAATATTAAATCGGCTTCTTTGGACGATCGACATTTTTCAAAGGCGGCACTCAGGAGTTTATTTATGAGTACATCACCACAGATTGTTAGGCGCAGTGAACTGCAGGGCCGCCGCACCATCGACCGCAGAACGGCGGAAGAGGTCGGCAGGGTAGATCGGGTTTGGCTCGATGCTCACTCCCAACGGGCGATCGGCTTTACTTGCAAGTCGGGACTTTTGGGCAGCAAAAAAACTTGGTTCGCTTGGGCGCAAGTAGATACGGTGGGGGAAAATGTTTTTGTCACCATTAACCCGGAACTGCCCCCATTGCATCAGCCGGAACAAGCTGTTTGTCCGATCGGGCTTGAGGTGCTCACAGACACGGGGAATCAGGCAGGTGCAGTGGTTGACTACCTATTTGATGTCCGCACGGGTTCAGTCACCCACTACCTATTTAAATCGAGCGGCTGGCGCGGTGTTTTAGACGACATTTACTTGTTACCTGTGGCAGCTATTTCGACCATCGGCAGCAAGCGGGCGATCGTCTCTGAAGCGGCTGTATCGGAGCCAGTGCAGTACGCGGAGGGACTGCACAAAAAAGTCGGTTTGGTAGCAGAGTTTTTACATGAAGATTTCGACAGAACTCTCAAAAATGTGGCAGGCGTGAAGCGGGGCGCTCAAAGTCTGGCGGAAAAATTCCAAGATAAAGCTCTAGAAGTCAGGGATGTAGCTCAAGAAAAAGTTGCAGAGTTGAAGCGGCAAAGGCAAGAATCTGTCCCGCCAGAGCCGAAGCCGGAGCCGCCTGAGTCAGATTTGAGCTGAAGTTTGGCCTTCCCGCTCGCCGGGGGACTAATTGCCGATCGCATTTTGGGGCGACGCGCGCGAGGAAGGTCGATCGGTATTTTCGCTATGAGAGATTGATCCGTTGTCGCTCAAAATTCCAGTGCTGCTCAAAGCATTGTATTTTAAAGGTATCGCATCAATAAGGAAAATGTTAGCAACTCAAAATGACCTATGCTGTTTGATACAACTCACATCTTTCACCATTCTCAAGAACAGGCTTTTGGGCCTGTTCCACAAAGAGTGAATTTTCTTGTGGAACAGGCCCAAAAGCCTGTTCCTAAACAATTAATTGAGAATGGTGCAACATCTCAGATACCATCAACAAGTATTTTATCTAGAGACCCCAGGATTAATAATTGGTTAACTTCTTTCTTTACAAACAGCGATTCGTTGAGCAGTGACTGTCGCCCCCTCAAGAACTCGAATCAGCGGTGCAACCAGCGCGGGTCTGAGTTAAATTCTCTGGTTCGTCAGCGGGAAAAGGGTGATTTGGCCGATCGAATTGAGCGGCTCACCCATCGGCACAATCGCTCCCTCACAGCCCAAATTAATCAAGCGGTTAAGACCGCTGTCCATCACTGGGAAGTTCACCCGATTAATACCAGCGTGTTTGGTTGTTACCGAGGACAGCAAAAATTTGCGCCTGCGCCAAAAGCTAACCCTCAAAAGTTGGTTCCAATGCCTCAAGCAGCCAAAAGTTCGACTTTTAGGGCAGAGCGAGGAAATCCGGGCGCACTGATGACGGCTTTAAAAATCAAAATTTTTGCAGCTCTCTCCCAAAAAATCTCTCTCTCTCTGGAAGTATCCCCGTTTCTGTCTGGCGGTGGAGTGTCAAAACATCAGTGATTACCTTAACTCTTTTACATCCTATCCAGTCTGTCCCAGTTCAAAGTTGGTGTTTTGAATCAGAACCGGTGGTTCGGATCGGTCGATCAAACGACAATGATGTAATTATTTACAGCGCTGTAGTTTCCCGCCACCACGTAGAGCTGTGGAATCACGCCCAGGGCTGGGAAATTATTAATTTTGGTGCTAACGGCACTTATGTAAATGATAGACCGATCGCTCAGGTGTCAGTTGTAGACGGGATGACAATTCGCTTGGGCAATTCCGGGCCAAAAATCAGGATTCGGGTGGCCGCCACGAATCAACCGGGCAAAATAATCAAGCCACCGCAGCGCGAACTCCGCCAAAAGGACGAAGTTTCAAAAGACAGGTCAACTCCTTTGCCGGGGGGCGTGGGAATAATCGAAGACGATGAACTTGGAGGGATCACTCAAATCGATCTTGACTGACCGGCAGCTATCTATATATCCCTGCTGGCTAGTTCCAACAAAGCGACCGATGCCCCATTCTAGCGTCTAACTAATATTGTGGTAAGTGGCCTGATTGGTGCCTAAATATCCCTATAAATTAATTAACAGCTTCTCTAGTAGGATTTCACCCTTCTAAAGATAAGATTGGGGGGATATCGATCGATCTTAGCTCACTTTCGCTGCTTGCCCAGCGGCGGTAATCTAAGAGCAACTGGTGCATCAACCGCTGTTTGACGCTCAGCAGTACGCTCTTGAGCAAAGCATTCCCCGTTGCTTCTAAAATGGGTTTGGGCGTCAGCCAAAACGGCGGCGGTAATTCTACTTGCACTTCCAAATCCGCTTTTCCCTTCAAGTATGCTACCCCGCTGCTTTGGTGTACACAAAGCTTTCCTTTGAGATTGAGAGCAAAGCGATCGTTTATATAACCCACGCCACGAATTTCGCAGGCGACGGACTCCAAATTGATTGTGCCATCCGACTGGGCCCACACCCTCATGTCTACTGTGGGTTGAATGCTCAGCATCATAAATTGTAATGGTCGCATTTTTAGGCGGAAACAGTCATCGCTTAGCTGTTGTGTGCGACTTTGATCCACAAGGGCGTTCACCAGTCGCCTCGGCTGGCGCAGATAATGTTGAATGGGAACTCGTTCCTCTGGTACGGCGATCTCAACGGATTGGGAAGAATTAAAGCGGGTATACATGAGAAAATATCAAAATATAGGATTCCTAAGCATATCTTAATAAAGTATCACCTTTTTAAGGTGACATACGTAGCGCACTAAGTCGCGCGCCCAGCAATGTCATCCGAGATATCACTGATAAAAGCTTTCGGGACATCGCTAATTTTTCATCATACTTCCTAGCTGATGAGAGTAAAGCAAACTTTTGTAACCTAAAATTGCCTCTAAATGAAAATTTCGTTAGCGAAGCCCTCGAAGAGGATCGCACATCTCGGCCCTCTTGGTACAAATGCAGAAACAGCGGCTCTAGCTTATGTCAATTGGTTGAGCCTGAAAACAAACTTGGAATGCACCCTATGTCCTTATTCCACCATTTCCCAAGCGCTAGAGGCATCTGCCGTAGGGCAGGTTGACTATTCAGTTGTGCCCGTCGAAAATTCGATCGAAGGCAGCGTCACTGTCACATTAGATACACTGTGGCGACTCGATCAACTCCGCATTCAACACGCCTTAGTTTTGCCAATTTCCCACGCGCTAGTGTCTAATGCCAAACATTTTAACGAGATTAAAAAAGTTTACTCTCACCCGCAAGCGCTAGCTCAGTGTCAGGTATGGTTGGGGCAGTTTATTCCCTCAGCTCAATTAATTCCGGCCAATTCAACCACGGAAGCATTGCAATATCTGGAAGATACAAATGTAGCAGCGATATCTTCGCCAAGAGCGGCTGAACTTTACCATTTGCCAGTGTTAGCTCACCCCATTAATGATTATCCCGATAATTACACTCGCTTTTGGGTACTCAGCAGGAGTGGTGGAGAAATCGGAAACGTAGAAGCAGCGGATCGCTCATCCATTAAATCCACCACAAAATCTGCTTCTAAGTTGATCCTCGATACTTCACCGTCTAATTGCACCCATACCTCACTAGCTTTTAGCGTACCGGCCAATATGCCGGGAGCACTGGTAAAACCTTTGCAAGTATTTGCCAGTCGCGGTATTAATTTAAGTCGGATTGAATCTAGACCGACTAAACGATCGCTCGGAGAATATATTTTCTTTATGGACGTTGAAGCTAACGCCTGCGAAGCATTTGTTCGATCGGCACTCGAAGAGTTAAAAAATCACACAGAAACTTTAAAAATCTTTGGTTGCTACAGCTTAGTGTCAGTAGTATAATTTCTTTTTATGTACTATACTTTTTAAGTAAAACTTAGGAGGCTGGCGAGATGAATGCTGATGAACTTCTCAAGCGATACGCAGCCGGAGAAAGAAATTTTCATGAAACCAACTTGAAAGAGGCTTTTTTGCGAGAAGCTTTCCTAATTCATATTAATCTAGCCTGTGCAAATCTGAAGGAAATCAATTTTGCTTTGGCGAACTTAATGGGGGCCAACTTAATAGCAGCCAAGCTAAAGAATGCCTGCCTGGTGATGACCCGCCTAAATGGGGCTAACCTGAGCGGAGCCGATCTAACTTTCGCAAGATTAACAGGAGCTGACTTGATTGAAGCAAACTTGGAAAACGCCAACTTGAGCGACACCAAAATGATTGGTGTTAATTTGAGCGGAGCAAACTTGAAAAACGCCAACTTGATGGAAGCAAACCTCTTAGATGCTTGCTTGGACAATACAAACCTTGAAAAAGCCAATCTAAGCGACGCTAAACTGCGGGGTTCGAGTCTGAGAAAAGCCAACTTGAGAAAGGCTTTTTTGTGTGAAAGTAACCTTGAGGGCGCAGATTTAAGAGAAGCAGATTTGAGCGGTGCTAATTTGAGCGGGGCATTTTTATGCGGGGCTAATCTGGAAGGAGCTAAGTTAGATGAGGCAATTTTAAGTGGGGCCATACATTTTTGCGTCAGACAAGTTTGAGTTCACGCAATATATAACCGGAGAATCCGACAACTAAGGACTAAAAAATATACTATTGACTTGGCTGAAAGTGAAGTCTATTTGCTGCTGTACCTTAGCAAAATGAAGCTGCATCTTGAGGATCTCTTTCTTGGAATTAGCTTGAGCAATCTTACTTTCCAAAGCCAGCAAGTTGCGATTGAGAGTTTCTACTCGCACAGTTTGGTAGTCTAAGTCAATTTTTAGTTCTGCAGCCTGATCGAATTGAACCTGCTGGCGAACCACGGCGAGGCGGACTGAATTCTCATCCTGTTTCTGAAGAGCTAGCAAAGCTCGCTGCTGCCACTGGTTGGCTTGAGATTCAGCTTGATTGTACAGCCACTGAATCCGCAGTTGGGCGGAAATCGCAGTGCCAACAGCCTGACGCAGTTCTTTGAGAGGTTCCTGAATTTCTAAGATTAATAGTTCCCAAAGATTCATCAGTTCGCTGGTAAATTCTTCGCGTTCTACAGAAGCTACCAGTGCTTCTAATAGCAACAAATTTGGTTGCATTTGCTGCGTAATTGTCTCAAATATTAACTGTGCTTCGGACATTTGCCGATCGTAATTTTTTTCTGAGACTGCACCGGATGAGTGCTTTAATATTTTTTCCGTGCTGTCTAACTCAGCTTCTGAATCTGAACTTGAAGCTACAAAGGCCTGTAATTTTTCGCGGGCGATCGAATTCAGCCTTTGTCGAAGCAAATCGCAGGCCGCCCGCTGCACTGGCCCTGTTTCGCTTTGACAAATCTTGATGACTATTTTTAAGCCAGCATCGCCGTAATTCAGTGTCTCTCTGAGGGCGGCGATGCGATGTTCGCTGACAGAACTAGACAGCCGATGTTTAACTCCTGCTAGTCCGCCAAGCACTACACCGCCCACAGGAGGTGGCAGTTGACCGCCTCTAACTGCATCGTATGGTTTCGGTTGGTCGTGATTTTCTAACACAAGCATCTAATTTAGAAACGGGCAAGATGCCCGTTCCACAGAATAATTTATTTTTGTGGAACGGGCATCTTGCCCGTTGCTATATATTTGTGTAAAAGGTCTATTAATTCTCAATTATTTAATCTCCAATGGGAAAATCGAAAATCGAAAATGGTATGACTCTGTGTGATTCTTGCTTCCATGCAGGCAAAACCGATCGTACTTTTTGCCTGCCCCATTGACTATTTGAGTGTATCTTTCAGTACAGTCCTCGCTGCCAAGTGATTGCGAGTAGAAGTCAAAATTTCGGTTTCGCGTTCCAATCTCGCAGCAGTATCTTGCAATTCTAAAAGAGTTTGCTGTTCTGTCGCTGCGCCGTAAAGGTAGCTGGCTACCCAATAGGACAATTCTGTGGGCAAACTGGGAATGTCTTCGGGCAGGTCGATCGGCTGATCCATCAATTTGCTGGAGAGGCGAACTACATCTCTCAGCAGTTGTTCGACATCTTTTCCCAAAGGTCTGAGGTCTTTTTGCGGCGGTGCGTCTTCGATCCATTCTACTAGACCGACTAAATAGGGTTTTTCCCGAACGGCGTCGAGCACTCGGAACCGCTGCTGGCCGAGGGTCATAATTTTCATGCGATCGTCGGGCAGGCGCTGACAGTGAATCACTTCGGCGCAACAGCCAACGGCAGAGACTTTGTTTTGGTTGGGGTCCCACATGAGCACACCGAAACGCCGATCGCCCTCCAGAATCGTATTCATCATGATTCGATAGCGAAACTCGAAGATTTGCAGTGGGAGTGGTCTACCTGGAAATAGAACCACTTCCGGCAACGGAAATAAGGGGAGTTCGCGAACTGCTACAGAGGAAGAGGATGCCATTGTCGCTCAAAAGTGACGGTACTTGCGCTTATTTTTCTTACTTTAACTGATTAAAGGCAATTCCGGGCGGGGGTGAGGGGCGATCGGGGGGAAATGGGACGCGGGCGATCGAGACTTTCGGCTGATGCGTAGGATCAGAAACCGGGTTTTCCTCAAAAATCCTTGGTTGTTACCCAGGTTTTTGGTTGGTGTGGGTGAATTATCGCCCATACTCTTCAACCACAAAAACCGGATGACTCAACCCACGCTGATTCTGCTTTTTGATCCGAATTAGGCGATCGAGCAACGAATCAACTTGCTGAAGATAGGCATGAAGAATAGTAACTTGTCCCAGGTAATCTCGATCGTCTTTACAAACAATAATTCCTGCGTGGCGATCGCCACGACGGTGCAGCGCCACAAAATCATCGCGATTGAAGCTAATTACCGCCCGATTTTGTGCAGTGGCAAAGCGCAGAACCTCGTCATCAGGAATTCCTTGATTTGCTTGACCGGCATCATAAGAAGTTAAAACATCACTGTCAAGACTACGTAAATGCTCGACCATTGGGATCGGGAAATTTTCATTGGAATAAAGCCTCACCCTTTCAATCATCGGTTTGATGAGAAATAATAATACGATCGATTTCTTCGCGGTGGCGATCGTAATAACGCCAAGCATTCTCTAGATCGCGATCGTCCAAGACTGGATAATTCCGAAGTAACTCAGCATCATCAGCCCCCTGTTGGTGAAGCGAAACCAGTGTCCAAACAGGAATGCGGGTGTTGCGAATCCGGGCATTTCCTCCACAGACTCCAGGTGTACTCTGAATCGCCCTAGCTGAAAGTTTTTCTTGGAACAACAAACTCTCTTCAGGTGTCAGCGATTCAATGACTTGAATTAAGGAGTCAACCAACTGAATGTTCATAGCTGGTAATTGAAGAAATATCGAATAGCGATCGCTTAAACTATCATAGCAAATTTCTCTAAAAAGAAAAGAATCTTATCAACCATAGCATTACCAGCAACGCAGCTTACAACACCTCGATCGTATTCTCAACTTTAAAACTGGTTTCTGACTATTCTTGCATCCGGGAATGAAAAAAAAGGAACAAAGTATTTTTCCCTTGTTCCTTTTTTTGTTATTTTCCAATGCCTCAATCTATAGCTTGACTTCGATATCTACGCCGGCTGGCAAATCCAGTTTCATCAAAGCGTCAATTGTTTTGGCCGATGGCTGGTGAATGTCGATAATCCGGCGGTGCGTGCGGGTTTCAAAGTGTTCGCGAGAATCTTTGTCTACGTGGGGCGATCGCAGCAAGCAGTAAATCCGCCGTTTTGTCGGTAGGGGAATCGGGCCGATCGCTGTGGCTGCTGTCCGATTTGCTGTATCTACAATCTTTTCGCAGGATGCGTCTAGAATTCGGCGATCGAAAGCTTTGAGGCGGATGCGAATTTTTTGTTGTTGAATTGTTGCCATTTTTGTTTCTTGAATTTTCGAGGTTCAGTTTATTTTTAGTCATTAGTCATTAGTCATCAGTCATTTGTTATTTGTTATTTGTTATTGAACATTTAACCCATAACTACTAACAACTGGCCACTAACCTATAACTACTCACTACTCACTAAATAGCAGAAAAGCCTATTGACATTTGGCGGCTTTTCTGCTATTTAAGCTGTTATCGGAGTCCTACTTGAGGATTTTGGAAACAACGCCAGCGCCGACGGTGCGGCCGCCTTCGCGGATAGCGAAGCGCATTCCTTGTTCGATCGCGATCGGGTGAATCAACTCAACAGTCATTTTGATCCGGTCACCGGGCATCACCATTTCTGCTTCACTACCGTCATCAGCGGTGAATTGTGCGATCGTGCCGGTCACGTCAGTGGTACGGACGTAGAATTGAGGGCGATAGCCAGAGAAAAAGGGCGTGTGCCGGCCGCCTTCTTCCTTCTTGAGGATGTACACTTCAGATTCAAACTGAGTGTGAGGCATGATGCTTTTCGGCTTGGCAATCACCATTCCGCGTTCAATATCCGCCTTTAAAATCCCCCGTAGCAGTAGGCCCACGTTGTCGCCGGCCAAGCCTTCATCCAACTGCTTGGTGAACATTTCCACACCAGTCACCGTAGTGCTGCGAGTGTCCTTAAGACCGACCAATTCGACTGTTTCGCCGACTTTGATTGTGCCGCGCTCAATCCGACCAGTAGCAACAGTACCCCGACCCGTAATCGAGAATACATCTTCTACAGCCATCAAGAAAGGCTTGTCAATTTCGCGCTCTGGGGTGGGGATGTAAGCATCTACTTCTTCCATCAGCTTGTAAATTTTGTCAACCCACTCATTTTCGCCCTTGACAGTCTTGGGATTAGCAAGCATCGCTTCGAGAGCTTTCAATCCCGAACCTGTGACGATGGGGATGTCATCGCCCGGAAAATCGTAAGAGCTCAAAAGTTCGCGAACTTCCAGTTCTACCAATTCCAACAGTTCAGCATCATCCACCATGTCTTCTTTGTTCAAGAAGACAACCAGGCTGGGAACGCCAACTTGCTTAGCTAGCAGGATGTGTTCGCGAGTTTGAGGCATGGGGCCGTCTGCCGCTGACACTACTAGGATGCCGCCGTCCATTTGAGCAGCACCGGTGATCATGTTTTTCACATAGTCAGCGTGTCCGGGGCAATCTACGTGGGCATAGTGCCGACCTGTGGTTTCGTATTCCACGTGAGCAGTATTAATCGTAATACCCCGTGCTTTTTCTTCTGGCGCAGCGTCGATGTCGGCGTAGTTCTTAGCCTTTGCTTGACCTAGTGCAGAGAGAGTCATCGTAATCGCGGCGGTCAAAGTTGTTTTGCCGTGGTCAACGTGACCGATCGTGCCGATGTTTACGTGGGGTTTATTCCGTTCAAATTTTGCGCGTGCCATTCTTGATCTGTTCCTTGTTTCTTTTAGCGATTTTAGACTTGAGATTTTAGATTCTAGACTTTGGATTCAATCCAAAATCCAAAATCTAAAATCTAAAATCATTAGTTCCCTTTGTTCTTAGCGATAATGGCTTCAGCCACGTTTCGCGGCACTTCTTCGTAATGGCTGAATTCCATTGTGAAGATGCCTCGACCTTGGGTTTTCGAGCGGATGTCGGTGGCGTAACCAAACATTTCTGCTAGTGGAACTTTTACAGAAACTTTGGCTATCCCCTGATCCGTCTCTTGACCTTCGATCTGACCCCGACGCGAGTTGAGGTCTCCGATGACGTTCCCGATGTAATCTTCGGGAACTTCAACCTCTACTTTCATCATAGGCTCTAGCAGCACTGGCGACGCCTTCATCACGGCTTCTTTGATCGCCATTGAACCGGCGATCTTAAATGCCATTTCTGAGGAGTCTACGTCGTGGAAAGACCCGTCTACCATAGTAGCTTTGAGGTCAATCACGGGATATCCTGCTACAATACCTGATTCGCAGGCTTCTTTCATCCCTTGTTCTGCCGGGCCGATGTACTCTTTGGGTACAGTGCCACCAACAATTTTGGAGACAAATTCAAACCCGCTTCCGACTTCGGTGGGTTCTAGTTCGATCACGACGTGACCGTACTGACCTTTACCGCCACTTTGGCGGATAAATTTACCTTCGGCGCGGACGGATTTGCGAATGGTTTCACGGTAGGCTACTTGTGGCTGACCCACGTTGGCTTCTACTTTGAATTCCCGCAGCATCCTGTCTACCAGGATTTCCAGGTGCAGTTCGCCCATGCCGGCGATGACTGTCTGGTTGGTTTCTGGGTCAACGTTGACTCGGAAGGTGGGGTCTTCTTCCGAGAGCGACTGGAGGGCTTTGGAGAGCTTCTCCATGTCTTGTTTGGTTTTGGGTTCGACAGCCACCGAGATAACTGGCTCTGGTATAAACAGAGATTCCAGAATCACTGGCGCTCCTTCTTCGCAGAGGGTGTCGCCGGTGAAGGTGTCTTTCAAACCCAAGGCTGCTCCCAAGTCTCCGGCTCGGAGTTCCTCAACTTCTATCCGATCGTCCGCTTTGAGTACAATTAGGCGAGAAACCCGCTCTTTTTTGTCTTTGGTGGAGTTCAGGACGTAGGTTCCTTTTTTGAGGATACCGGAGTAGACGCGAACAAAGGTCAGGCGGCCGTAGGGGTCAGCCATGATTTTGAATGCCAGGGCTGACAGGGGCGCGCCGTCGTCTGCAAATCGTTCTGCGGTGTCGCCGTTGGGCAGGAGTCCTTGAATTGGGGGAACTTCCAAGGGCGACGGCAGGTAGTCGATCACTGCATCCAACAAAAGCTGAACGCCTTTGTTTTTGAACGCCGAACCGCAGAGCATGGGGACGATCGTACCTTCGACAGTGCCGTGACGCAGGGCCAAGCGGATTTCGTCTTCCGTTAACTCTTCGCCTTCGAGGTATTTCTCGGTGAGGGCGTCGTTGGTTTCTGCTACCGACTCGATCAGCTTGGTGCGGTATTCTACGGCTAGATCCTTTACTTCATCGGGGATTTCTACTTCCTCGATGTCGGTTCCCGTATCGTTGTTGTAGATATAGGCTTTCATGTGCACTAAGTCTACAATTCCCCGGAAGTTTTCTTCACTGCCGATCGGGATTTGGATGGGTACGGCGTTCGCTCTCATGCGATCGCGAATTTGGCCGTAGACTTTGTAGAAGTTTGCGCCCATCCGATCCATTTTGTTGACGAACACGATCCTCGGTACTTTATACCGATCGGCCTGTCGCCAAACTGTTTCGGATTGCGGCTGCACTCCCCCTACCGAGCAGAACACTGCGATCACTCCGTCGAGCACTCGCATCGAGCGTTCGACTTCGATCGTGAAGTCTACGTGTCCGGGAGTGTCGATGATGTTGATTTTGTAATCTTTCCAACTGGTGGTGATAGCAGCGGCAGTAATCGTAATTCCCCGCTCCCGCTCTTGCTCCATCCAGTCAGTGACTGCTGTTCCCTCGTGCACTTCACCCATTTTGTGAACCATGCCTGAATAGAACAGAATTCTTTCAGTTGTTGTTGTTTTGCCCGCGTCTATGTGGGCTGCGATGCCGATGTTGCGAGTTTTTTCTAGCGGGACGGTACGTGCCACAGCTACCTCCTTAATCTTGTGTTGCTGTTATAATACTATTATACTACACAGTAACCCTATTTTGCACTCCCCAGTGACTTACAAAAGTCTCTGGAGCTTATTGTTACATTTTAATATTTTTTGCAAGATTTGTTTACAAAAATATTAAGGATGCGACATGGAGGATTCAGAGAGTGCATGAATTTTGAGTGCATGAATTTTGATTTTGAGAGTTTTGAGTTTGCTTCACGAATCGCAACTGCGCCAAGAGAAGCAATCTCAACACTCAAAACTTACACTTTCCAATTTCTCACCCGATGCTTTTATACCGCACGATCGCGCTCTTCTCCATGCCCGATGTTGCAGTTAGTAGCGGTAGTGAGCAAAAGCCTTGTTAGCTTCAGCCATGCGGTGAGTTTCTTCGCGCTTGCGAATAGCACTCCCTGTTTCGTTAGCTGCATCCATCAGTTCGTTGGCTAGCTTGGCTGCCATCGAGCGGCCGGTGCGGGCGCGGGCAAATCTGATCAGCCAGCGGAGGGCGAGGGTTGTACCGCGATCGGAACGCACTTCCATTGGCACTTGGTAGGTGGCGCCACCTACCCGGCGGGCTTTGACTTCGACCAGGGGTGTTGCGTTTTTGACTGCTTTTTCAAACAAGTCTAACGGTTCAGCCCCTGTGCGTTCTTGGATGGTTTTGAGGGCGTCGTAGACGATGCTGGAGGCAACGGATTTTTTGCCGTGCTGCATGATCCGTCTCACCATCATGCTTACCAACCGGCTGTTGTAGGTTGGATCTGGTGGAACTGGACGTTTTTGAATAACTGTGCGGCGAGACATAGTTTTATTTGGGATTTTTGATTTTGAATGATTGAGTTTGGGGTTTTGGGATCACATCTCGATTTATGACGATCGAGCTTGCAATTGAGCGGCGCGATCGGATTTATTTTTGCTTCCCTACCCCGACGATCGGGCGAGTTCCGTGTTATTTTTTCTCTTTAGGACGCTTGGCCCCGTATTTGGAACGACCCTGCTTGCGGTCTTTCACCCCAGCGGTGTCTAATGTACCCCGAATGATGTGGTATCTAACTCCGGGTAAATCTTTTACCCGACCGCCCCGGATCATTACTACCGAGTGTTCTTGCAAGTTGTGACCGATCCCTGGGATGTAGGCGGTGACTTCAAAACCAGAGGTCAGCCGTACCCGAGCCACCTTCCGCAGCGCCGAGTTTGGTTTTTTCGGGGTGGTCGTGTACACTCTGGTGCAAACTCCGCGCCGCTGGGGGCAACTCTTGAGAGCTGGCGATTTGGTTTTTTTCTGCGTTTGTTCCCGTGCTGAACGGATGAGTTGCTGAATAGTGGGCATGAGTTACGGCATTTCTAGCTTTTTGCTGAATATAGTGATTTGGCTGCATCCGCACTGAAAGTCCCTTCCCCTCTGGGGGGACGGGATTAATGAAAATAATTATGGGTAAGTGAGGATACCAGACTCTGTATTGTACACGACGCGAGTTTCTTTGGCAAGAAATTTGCGCCACCCGCGCTCAAACTTCCTTCCTTGCTGCAAGTTGGGAGGGGGCGAGCGCAACGGGCGAATGGTATGTGACATCCTATAATTTAGGCGCAACTATGATGATTTTCACAGCCGTCAGCAAAATTTATGACGATCGCAATATCGCGCTTTTGCGATCGAATTACCATTGTGAGGAGAGGCGCATTAACTCCAGCCTGCGATCGCATCACAGTCTATAGCCGATCTACATCACATAAAGTTATCTAAAATTGCCCGACAATAAGAAATATACATTGAGTTGACGGCAGATGACAACCAAAGCTTATATTGCTGAATATAAAATTTCCGAACTTTACTTGAACATTTGGAAATCCGGTAAGATCGATCGGACTGTGTTCCAGCAAATTCAATACGCAATTAATTCTCACAGTTTAAAAAGTTCAGACGATCGAAAAATTGTCAGCAGGCTGCTGTATGCAGTACGGCGGGGATGGGTGTCAGTGACGGACTGAGTTGCTTGGGAGTTTTGAGTCAGGGCGCGAGATTGCTTCGTGACTCCCCCGGCGTAGCAGCGTCAATGAGTTTTGAGATTGCTACCCACTTGCCACCCACAGATCACAACACACACGGGGTGCATGAGTTGTGAGCTAAAATCTCATCCATAAAATTAGAGGACTCCCCAATAGATGCACCGCTGTGGAAAGGCAATATTAAGGTAAAAGGATAGGGTATGTTTAATTCTACAGAACTGCTGATCGAGGCTTTCATCGAACAACTTCAGAACGGTTACAGCCGCACTTACGGAGGCTACAAATCAGACTATGCTGACATTATTGCCTGGGTGGGGGCAATGGCGTTAGAAAACATCGCCAACAGCGACGCTCTTTATCACAATGTAGAACACGCCATTTGCATTAGCTTAGTCGGTCAAGAAATCTTGCGGGGAAAACACATTCGCAAGGGCGGAGTTTCCTGCGAAGATTGGCTGCACTTCATCATTTCTTTGCTGTGCCAAGACATCGGATATGTCAAAGGAGTTTGCCGGCAAGACCAAGAATCAGAAGGGTTGTATGCTACGGGAAAAGATGGCATGAGAATTGCACTTGCTCCCGGTGCAACAGCTGCCAGCCTAGCTCCTTACCGAGTTGACAGAGCTAAATTGTTCATTGACGAGCGCTTCGGCAACCACAAGCTAATTAATGCTGAGATAATTAAGCAGAACATAGAACAAACTCGTTTTTCGGTGCTTGACGGCAACACTGACGAGGATGCAGTTAATTATTCTAGTTTAGTTCGCGGTGCTGACTTGATAGGTCAGCTAAGCAACCCGCAATATTTGCAGAAAATTGGCGCGCTGTTTTACGAGTTGGAAGAAAGCGGTGCTACTAAACTTTTGGGCTACCGACATCCGGGCGACTTGCTGCAAAGCTACTCTAAGTTTTACTGGAGCGGCATTTATCCTCACATCAGTGAATCTCTCGGTTACTTGCAGTTGACTCAGGAAGGTAAACAGATTGTTGCTAGTTTGTACGCTAACATATTTCGGATGGAACACCAACGTTGCGATTCTGAGGTTGCTTGATTGCAAAAGAGAATTCAGCAGTCAGCAGTCAGTTGTCAGTAGTCATTGGTTATTTGTAGGTGCTAATAACTAACAGCTCATAACGAATAAAAAAGCACAAATTACCAATTACCGAAGGGTATTTCATTCAACTCAACTAATTTCCTCATCAATTTCTGAATGATATCTGGGACACAACCAATTGCTGGGTACCAAAGAAGGCCATCCCTTCCGTAGCGCTTCCAAACAAACCGCACGCACAGTTAATTGACAGTCAAGCAGTTCTACCCCAGCTTTTTCAACTTGCTTTTTGCCAATTTTTAAAATCGATTCATCGCTAAATTCAAAGGTTTTGTGACACTGAATGCAAACTAGATGGTGGTGGTGGTGCAATTCGGGAAAATTCAGTTCGTAATGTTTGTGTCCTTCTGCTAATTCTAGTTCCCGCAAAATTCCTATCCTTGCTAATAAATGCAGCGTTCGGTAGACAGTAGACAAGCCTATTCGTTCTCCTTTATTCTGCAAAGTCTTGTATAATTCTTCCGCACTTAAATGATTGCCTTGCGGTAGATTTTGAAAGACACTCAAAATAGTTTCTCGTTGGGGAGTCAGGCGGCAGCCTCTCTGGTTGAGTTCGACTTTGAGTGAGTTAGCACTGTATAAATTCATGTCGGAAAAAAATCAAAAAATTGAAGGGAGATTTTGCTGGATTATCTGTTATTTGTTCGCGCTCTTGTTTAGATTGTCCAAAAGTATATTTTCCTTGAAAATCAATCTAAGTTTAGACTCACTCTGCTAGCCACCTATCCCCCTTGCTCAAGGTGGAACTGAAGCAGTGGTAGTCGGTATTTCAGCGTAATTTTTGTGAAGTTTAGAGCAATGTTGCGGATAAGCATTGGTCAAACAAGTCTTAGGTTCAAAGTCAGTGCAACCATCGCATCTTCAGTACAAGCAACGCACGGGCGCACTGTAAATGTGAGGCGGTAGTCCGTAGTAAAAAAATCCCAATAACAAGGAATTGGATACAAGCGCTTGATTTGATGCGCTCCTTGCGGCAATGTTACGGACAGACTCCACAAAAATAATCAAAGTGGCGATACATAAATATTAGAAAAAGACAGTCATAAACCACCAAAATACATAGCTTTGGCCACCAACAAGAAGGTAGCGATACCCAGCAAAACTAGGCGGATTCCCAAGATAATGGTCATTTTGTCTGCGTCTTCCCATGTGTAGCCAAAGAAAGAAGTTCTTGCTTCGAGGGTTGCTGGCCCTTTGAGGGAGTAAAAGATGCCGCCGAAGCCGAGAAAGAGGTGAATCGCCCTAAGGGCGAAGTACGGATCAGTATCGACAATTTTGCCTCCCGCACCCCCGCCCAAGCCGAGTCTGGTTAGGTTTGGCAACAGGATTAAGCCTTGTTCGTACATGGGCAATTCTGGGTTAAAGCGGAAAAGCTCCAATAGGGTATAGGCTCCCGCCCAGAAGACGATGAGGCCGGCATGGGCGACGTGGGTACCGAGCAAACGGCCCGAAAGGTTGATTAAGCGGGCGTTGCCGACCCACCAGGGAAATGATTTTTCTTCGGCTGGGAAGGATTTTGCCATGCTGGTCACGGCGATTTACCTCTTGAGAAAGATGTCAGGGGAGTTTTCAGCGATCGCAGGTTATTGATATAGATAATCAACAATTTTAGTAGTTTCGTCAAGGGGTATTTGAGAAAAATTTTCACTGATTGGAGTTCAGGTATGTAAATCTGTAGGAAAAAAAATCGTTATATCACGATGATGAGTGTTTTTGGCGCTTGATCGGAGTTTGGCCTCTCGTTAGCAAAATAGCAGCTAAAAGAATACGTCTAAATTTATTGATAAATAATATTATTAAAGAGTATTATGGCTAGAGTATTGTTTAAGTAGCTCTCCAATCCTCTCGGAAAAGACAAGGGGGAAAAAGAAATCCGGTACTTTCCTATGGACAAGCTTCTCTAAAAGTACGGTTGGAGGCAGGGCGGTTTCATTCTCACGAAAATCGCGATTTTGTAGGGGTAGTGCCTCCGTGCCTACCCCCCACAGACGATTTCACAGTTTCAGACATGGGGCAGCCACGGGGGGCAGCCCCTACAAGAGAATGAAACCGCCCTGGGGTTAGAGGGGGCTGCGGGATTGTTTTTTTCCGAATCAAGAGAGTTAAGGGCTACTTGTTGACATATTCACTCAAACTCCAAACAACAAAGCCTGAGAGCTAATGCTCTCAGGCTTTTCTAGCGGGATTTTTAACTGCTTGTTGCATTTGGCGTGCTAGCTCAAGCAGAGGATTTGGTTTCTTCAGCTACTTGCTCGTTGTTGGGCAACTCCAGGCAATAACCAGCCCCGTATACGGTTTTGATGTACCGAGGATGGCGGGGATCGGGTTCCATCTTGGTTCTCAGGTGTCTGATGTGTACACGAATAGTTTCGATGTCGTCGTCGGGGTCGTAACCCCACACTTCTTTGAGAATTTCGCTGGGAGAGACTGTCTGACCGTGGCGCTGAAGCAAGCAGTGCAGCAACTCAAACTCTAGGTGGGTCAGTTTGACTGTCTGAGCGTACCAAACAGCTTCAAACCTTTCGGGGACAAGGGTCAGCGGGCCGTAATTCAGAATTTCGGAGTGTTTTGCCGCTTGGGGAATGCGGTCTGTGCGCCTTAGTAGAGCTCGCACTCGGGCTAGCATCTCTTCTAGTTCAAAGGGTTTTGTCAGGTAGTCGTCGGCGCCGGAGTTGAAGCCTTCTACTTTGTCTTGAGTTTGACTTAAGGCTGTCAACATCAAGACGGGAATGTCTGAGGTGCGCTCGTCACGCCGCAAACGCTGACATACGGTGAATCCGTCTACTCTAGGCAGCATGAGGTCTAGCATGATCAGGTCGGGCAGCAGTTGTATGGCCAGTGCCTGACCTTTGATGCCGTCTTCTGCCTGGGTGACTTCGTAGCCAGCCATTTCTAGGTTGACGGCTACGAGTTCGGCGATCGCCGCGTCATCATCAATAACAAGTATCCGGGGCATCATTATTTATCTCACCGCTAACCAGATTGGGGAGGCTACAGCCTTCTGGGGGTTCCAGGTAACTTTAACAAGCAATTTTTTAATTTTAAGCTTCATTTAAGAATTATAAGGTTGATTAAGACCTTTTTGAGCTATGTAAAAATTGTTGTATTAATTATAAGCGCCTTCAGTGGTTATCAGAAAGACTGTTCGCCAGAAATCTGGCCTGGAGTAGATTTTTTGTTGGCGGGCGCGACTTATGTGGCGACGAGTGATGATGGGATTTGAGATTTTAGAGCCACCCTGCGTTTGTTTGCTGGTAGTGGGTCATCGCCCCTGTTCTCTATCGACACCTTTGCGGGCCTGACATTGCCAATTCTGCTCTCTGCGAGTTACATATTTTCGACGATCGCCCACTCTACGACTTGTGATTTATAAAGTTGGTGAGGTTGAGAAAAATTTTGTTTTTTTTGAGGATTAGCCCTTGCTTTTTTTAGCTCTTGACTGTATTATTGAATAATAGAAATATAACTATTTATTTAAAAAAAAGTCACTATTCCCATTATTAAATAATATCATACACATGTCAAAGAGTCTATCCCAAACCCCTAAAATTTTTGGCCGATTTTGGAAAATCAGGCAATTTTTTTGTGCCTCAGAAGCAGTGAAAGCAGTGAAATAAGCTGTAACCCTAGCCGACAGAACTACTGAGAAAGAGTTGATTTTTGAGCGGGCTGAGTATTTTTGCTGGGAACAGTTGCCTGAGAGCCTAATTTTTGGAAATAAAGACCGCCGATGGTGGCTAAGAATATGGTGTAAGCCGCCGCTTGGACGAGATAAAGTCGATCTCTGTATCCAAACAGTGCTTTGAGAATCACTCCTGGAAATTGTCGATCGGGCAAAATCTCCGCTGCATTCCACATCATCGGCCCTAAAATACAAGAGTGGAGTGGTGCGAGGCGATCGTAATAAAAACAAATCGCTGCATACTTGCTATTCATCTGCGACAAAATCCCAGCGGCTTGGTCAAAATGCTTGAGTGCAGATACTGCCAAACCTGCCACGATTAACAGCAACAAAACCCCCATAAACTTGAAAAACAGGCGGATATCAATTTTTACGCCCCACTTGAATAGTAGCGCGCCAATGATTGCCGCCCCAGTCAAACCGCCCAAAGCACCTAAAGCAGGAGTTAAACCTTGTTGAAATTGAGCGCTGACAAATATAACTGTTTCAAAACCTTCGCGCAGTACCGCAATAAAAATTAAGCCAAATACGCCCCAGCCGGCATTGCTATTTTCTGTCAAAGCTGCTGTAACTGCTCCTTCAACTTCAGCTTTGAGAAAGCGCGCTTGCTGAGTCATCCAAATTAGCATCCAGCTTAGCATTGCGATCGCCACAATTCCCAAAACGCCCTCTAATAGCGGTTTAATGACTGGTGCGTAGGGCTGCGCCGATGTGGATAGGGCTGCGAGCAATCCATTGAATAAAACACCCACAATACCGCTAGCACCAATGCCGGCGGCGACACCTGCATAAACCCAAGAATTGAGGTGGCTTTGATCGGCTTTTTTGAGGCAAGCTAGTACAATTCCGACGACTAAGGCGGCTTCTACGCCTTCGCGCAGGGTAATTACAAAAGTTGGTATGGCTTCACTAAAATTCATTTTTTATAATCATAGCGAATGGGAATGGGGCATTGGTCATTGGTGATTTAAAATAACCAATAACCAATAACAATTAACTAATGATTAAATCAACTATAATCCCGCAGCATTTTTTTGAGTTCTACTTGGTGCAATTCTTCTTGTCCAATTAGATTGCGGGCATATTCTTCCAAATACACGCTGGAGTCAGTCACAACTTCAAGTAAAGATTTATACTTTTTGAGCGCTTTTTTCTCGTGATTTAAACTTTCTTCCAACAAGTCTTTCACCGAATGTTTGTAGGTTTCTTCGATGGGAGCAATTTTCTGACTGGGATGCCCCTCTAAACCGGTGAGAATTTCTCCTGCTTGTTGGGCGTGGAGTAGGGATTCCGTGGCTTGTGCTTTAAAAAACTGCACGATGGGAATCCGGTTTGGCCCTGTCACCATTAGTGAATAGTGGGTATAGCGCACGACACCTGCAAGTTCCCATTCCATGATGGTGCATAGCAGTTCCTGGGTTTTTTTCTCGTCAAGTTCTTTCATTTGTTGTTTTAGAGGTAGAATGCCTTAGAGGGCGCTGTTTATAATAGCACATTTAAGTTAAAAAGGAAAAGTAAGGTGCTGATGGCGTGCCTTACCGGAGAGATGTTGTATGTGAGCTAGGGGTTAACTTCTAAGGTTCCTGTAGGTTCAAACACTACAGTAAACTTAGCGACTGGTGCTGCACTGTTACTGCTGCTAGTTTCGGAAGATTTGAGCAGATGTGGCAAAGGAGTTTATTTGGTGTAATCCTTGGCGGGTTGATTGAGTGGCTCGAAATTGCCGTAGCTTGCGGGGCGGAACGCCATCGCCCCATCTTGACTTGTAGTGACTCGATAGACTAGATTTTGATTGAACGTAGGGCTAGTTTGCCAACTTCGATCGATGCGATCGTAGACTTTCAGAGCTAGCTCATCTAGTTTTACGCGATCTGTAATTTCTGCTGTCTGATTTGTTCGATCCACCGCCTGAACTTGCTGCTGGCATGCTGATACAGGTACAGCTTGGACAGTCTTATCTGTAGGGGTACTCGCAATAGCGGTTTCAGTAGACCTATTAGTGAAAGGTACAACCTCTGGAGACTTGTCAGGCAAATTTTTGGGGTTGTAAATAGCTAAGCTGTAATTATTTGCAGCCGGAAGCCCACTGTTACTCGAAATAGCTGGTTAGGCCCCGCCCTTAGCAACAGCATTAGCGGGATTGGGCCGCTCGATTCTCAAAGATTTGACATGAAAACCGCGAAACTTTTCTTTTTGGCTAACGCGCCACATTGCGATGGGAAAAGTCAATCGATTTGAGATTTGAGATTTGAGATTTGA